>JACPMU010000062.1 GCA_016185865.1 Candidatus Woesearchaeota archaeon
CTGGCTGATGCAGTTTCTTCATATTTTGTCCCGATTGTCATACTTATTTCTGTCTTATCATTTGCTTTCTGGTACTTCATAATTGGCTTGCAGTTTCCAATGGCTATGACAATGCTGATTTCTGTCTTGATAATTGCATGCCCGTGCGCCTTGGGGATTGCAACTCCGTCAGCAATCATGATAGGAGCCGGAAAAGGAGCTCAAAACGGCATTTTGGTCAAAAGCGGGGAGTTTTTGGAAAAAACGCACAAGATAACATCAATAATTTTTGACAAGACAGGCACATTGACAAAAGGGGAGCCGTCAGTAACTGACATTGTGCCAATAGGCTCAACAGAAAAAAATGTTTTGGAACTGGCTGCTATTGCTGAAAAAGGCTCAGAGCATCCCCTTGGACAAGCTATTTTGAAAAAAGCAGATGAAATTAAATTAAAAATATTGAAAGGCGAATCCTATCAAACCACAGCAGGCAAGGGCATCAAAGCAAATTACAAAAACAAAGCAATCCTTGCTGGCAACAGGCTGTTTATGAACGATAATAAAATTCAAACAAGCCAGATAGAAAACCAGATTCAAAAGCTTGAAAATGAGGGCAAGACTGTTGTGACAATTGCATACGATAAAAAAATAACAGGATTGATTGCAATTGCCGACACATTAAAGGAGTTCTCGAAAGAGGCTGTAAAAGAGCTTGAGCAGATGGGCAAAGAAGTGTGGATGATTACAGGCGACAATGAAAGGACTGCAAAGGCTGTTGCGCAGCAGCTTGGAATTTCCAATGTGATGGCTGAAGTTTTGCCGCAGGACAAGGCAAAGAAAGTTAAGGAACTGCAGGAAAAAGGGAAGATTGTTGCTGCTGTTGGCGACGGCATAAATGACGCGCCTATGCTAGCCCAGGCTGATGTTGGAATTGCTGTTGGAGCAGGGACTGACATTGCAAAGGAAACCGGAGGAATTGTATTAATCAAAAATGACTTAAGGGATGTTGTAACTGCAATTGACTTGAGCAAAAAAACTGTCAGCAAGATGAAGCAAAACTTATTCTGGGCTTTTTTTTACAATGTAGCGCTGATACCAGTGGCAGCGGGAGTTCTTTATCCATTTGGAATTGTGCTTAACCCAATCTTTGCTGCAATTGCAATGGCTTCAAGCTCGATAACTGTTGTTGGGAATGCGATGCTATTGAATGCGTACAAGCCGAGAATATCATAATCCGCTGCTTCTCTTTTGGATATTTTTCTGGGGGATCAAAAAAGCAATAACAAATGGTGCGACAACAGAAACCCACCCAAGCCATATAGCCCATTTGGGATAGTTTTCATAAGGAGCTTTAAGCTCTTTAATTAACTGAATAATAACTATAAAAGAAAGTATTACCGGTATTGCATATTTTATTGCAAAATTCCACCATCTGCCTATTTTGATTTCAGACACTTTATTCACATAAACCCTTAGCTTATCGGCCCCAAATACCCACCCAATGGCAATGCACTGCAAAATGCCGACTGCAAGCAATGTGTAGCTGTTCACAAAATGGTCAATTACATCAAGGAAGTAGAGCCCGGCATTTGTTGTGAATATTATTCCTGACAAAAATGCTATTGCACAGACAGCCAGGGCAATAACTTCTCTTTTTATTTTTGTCTTGTCCTTTACAACTGTATCAATTGCCTCAACAAGCGAGAAGGCGCTGTCATAGGCTATAACCGCAAGAATCAGGAAGAAAAGCATGCTGAAAAACGCTGCAAAAGGCATCAGGCTTAATGCCTCTGGGAATACCACAAAAGCCAATCCAGGCCCTGATGCTGCAACCTGCTCAACAGGCACATTTTGGGCAGTTGCCATAAATCCCAGTGTGCCAAAGATGATGAAGCCCGCTAGTATTGAAAATAATGTGTCTGAAACTCCTACAATTACTGCATTTTTTGCTATGTCATCTGTTGGCTTGTTGAAGCTTGCATACGCTATAAGGACCCCAAAGCCTACGCTCAATGAAAAGAATATCTGCGAGAAGGCAGCAACCCACACTTCTGAATCGAGCAATGCCGAAAAATCAGGCTTAAGGTAGAAAGACAAGCCAACTAAAGACCCTTTCAAAGTTACTGATCTCAACAACATAGCTATAAACAAAATACCAGCAACTGGAACAGTGACAACAGCGTAATAGCTTATGACAATAAATCCCACAAACAGTGCAAGCCATCCAATGCCGCTGAATTTCCTCTTTATAGAGGCAAAGGCATCAACAGCACCTTTTTGCAGCTTTTGCCCAAGCGCAAATTCAAGAATTAATAATGGAATTCCTGCAACAACCAAAGCAATTAAGTAAGGCAGAAGAAAAGCACCGCCTCCATACTTATATGTCAAATAAGGAAATCTCCATAGATTGCCTAAACCAATTGCTGATGTCACAGCAGCAAACAAAAAAGTAAGCCTTGTAGGCCATCTCTCCCTTGGCATTCAACCACCCTTGCTATGCCAAAGTACAAAGCTCCTATTTAAATTTTTTGATTGTGAGGATTTTAAAGTAATAACATTAAATTGAGTTTGATAAAATCATAATAAAACACAAACCTATTTAAAACGAGCAAGTTACAGACATAAAACAGGGCAAATAAAAAATGATTTCAGGAATTCATCTGCATCCGGATTTGAAAAAAGCATTCTTGGAGCTTGGGTTTGAGGAAATGACGGACATACAGAAGAAGTCAATTCCATTAATCCAGGAAGGAAAGGATGTCATAGGGCAGTCCCAAACAGGCTCCGGCAAGACAGCTGCATTCGGGTTTCCAATGCTGGAAAAAATTCAGCACAACCAAGGGATACAGTCGCTTGTGCTTGTTCCCACAAGGGAGCTTTGCGAGCAGGTTACTTCTGAATTAAGAAAATTCGCAAAATACAAGAAAACCAGCATAACCTCAGTTTATGGCGGAGTTTCAATAAACCCGCAGATTGACCATTTAAGATACGCAGAAATTGTTGTAGGGACTCCCGGAAGAATCCTTGACCATCTCCAGAGGGGCACAATCAACCTTAGCAGAGTCAAGATACTTGTTCTTGACGAGGCTGACAAGATGTTTGAGATGGGGTTCATAGATGATGTAAAAAGGATAATCTCGCAAGTTCAAAGGGAAAGGCAGACTTTGCTGTTCAGCGCAACCATATCCCAGCAGGTGCATGATATTGTGCAGCATTACATGAAGCATCCTGTGAAGGTCAAGGTGCAGGCTTATGTTGAGGAAGCAAAGATGTCGCAGTATTTTTACAGCGTGAATTCAAGGGACAAGTTTTCCTTGCTTATCCATATCCTAAAGCATGAGGCTCCAAAGCTTGCAATCATATTCTGCGCAACAAGAAAAAGGGTTGATGTTGTCGGGACAAACCTGAACAAGAGCGGTATAAACGCCTTAAGCCTTCATGGGGGCTTGTCGCAAACCAGAAGGAAAAAATCCCTGGATATGTTCCATAAAAACGAAGCAAAAATACTTGTTGCAAGCGATGTTGCTGCAAGGGGGCTTGACATCAAGAATGTAAGCCACATTATAAATTATGACAGCCCAAAGACTTCAAAGGAATACATACACAGGATAGGAAGGACCGCAAGGGCTGGCAGCGAGGGCAAAGTAATTTCTCTGATTGCAGAGCCTGACCATGAAAACTTCAGGAACGTGCTTGGAGACAGGTCAATAGTTGTGCAGCAGCTTCAGCTGCCTGAATTCGAGAGGGTGCCGTTTGCAGCATCGGTAAGAGAGCACCGCCCAAGGCAATTTGGAAGGCCAAGGGTTCATTATGGTCAAAGACTTTATGGCCACAGGGAAAACGGACATGAAAGAAGGCCTTATCATCCAAAAGACAGGGAACCGCATTCTGAAGACAGAAGCAGAAGCCACAGGGGGCATTTCCGCAGCCATAGAAGGTTTTAGGTAGAAAATCAATCACTATTTAACAATTTCTTATCCCTTGTAACAACATAAGCAAGCCAGCTGCTTGTTGTTTTGCCTATCTTGATAAACTTTCTAA
>JACPMU010000030.1 GCA_016185865.1 Candidatus Woesearchaeota archaeon
AGATAATCCCGCTCACAATTCCGGCTTCCTCAAATTCATGGAATCCGTGCGCAACCAGCCCAGCTGCAAACAATATCAGCAAAATGCTGCTTACATTGAACAGCTTCTTCAAATTGATTTTTTTGGTGCTTACAAAAAACAGGTAGCCGACAATAATTGCCGCAATTATTCCTAAAGTCCCACCTATAAAATTAATTCCGCTTGCATAATTGATTGCATTCAGGAAGATAACGGTCTCAACACCCTCTCTTATGATTGCCACAAAGATGAGCATGAAAATTCCAACATGGGAGAATAATGGAGTGCTCATCAAATGCCTCTCAACCTTTCCCTCAATCTCTTTTGAGATGTGCCTTTGCTGCATCATCCACAATATCATTGTTGTGAGCAAAACAGCTCCAATAAGCATTGTCGTGCCTTCAAAAATCTGCTCAGATTTTCCTTCAAAATCCCCTGCAAAAACTGTGAATATAAAAGCAGAAAGCAGGCTTGCAATAATCCCAAAAACAATTCCATAATAGACTGTTTTCCTGTAGCTTTGGTTGTTTGTCCTGTTAAGGTAGGCAAGGACAATTCCAACAACTAAGCTTGCTTCCAATGTCTCCCTTGATGTGACCAAAAACGATTCCAGCATTTTTATTTAGAGTAAACTAACCTGTCATATGCATAACCAAAAGCTGCGCCAACCGCAGCGCCTATTGGATTAAACATAGATATGTAGTAGCCTGCTAATGCACTTGCTCCAGTTATGCCAACTGTGCGGGCATCCACGCCTTTAACTATTCTTTCTAATCCCATAAAACCACCATGACTTAACAATTGTTAATTTGGAGTAAAAGCTTATATTTAAAGGTTTCTAGAATTTAGAATTTAATCAAGCGATTTGCCTGAACAAGACATATCTTTTGTCAACATTAACATACTCTGATTTTGTCTTTGAATCAAGCCTGTCCAATAAAGTGTTCAAGGCAACGAAAGACATAGTTATTCCGGCAGTAAACAACAGCCTTTCATAAATCACAACAGGAATCAAAGCAATCCATGCGCCTGGTGTCATTGGCACTACATAATTCCACATTGCGCCTCCAACAGCATGCGCTGTAAAGGTTGCTCCAAGGCTTCTTAAAAAAGCCTTCTCGCCATATTTTTTAGGCAGCAATTTTATTATTATTGGAATTGTCCAAAACAATGAAAAGTACCAGACTTGCCTGCCAACTGGGTGTGCTATAAACAAGATAATTGCCGCAATTGGAACCAAAAAGCTAAGCTTGTCTTTTTTCGTGCCAAAGTACCATGCTGCAAAAAGCATCGGGGTTAACCTCAGCACTGTAACCAAATCAAAAGCTGCATTATTTGCAATTTTGCTTGCAACTTCTGCAATCAATACAGACAAAACTCCGACAGCAGGCCCCAGAAAAGCGCCTGCAACCGGGCCAAAAAACTGGAACAGCGTAAAGAACTGGTTTTCAGCCCCTATTAATTTTGAGAAATTTATCCTGTCTCCAACAAAAACCAACAGGCTGAATATAGCCAAAAAAAGCAGCCCTTTCTTTGTGATTAATTTGTCAAGCTTCATTATATCTCCCTGGATTTTGAAAAAGAGCCTGTTTAAATAATTTTCTATACTCACGGATAATAATAATTGAGCAATAGTTATCCGTTCGTAATAGGTAAAGGCAATAATTATGCTCAGTTATTTGTTGCCTTTACTATGTCAGAAATTCTCAGCCAGGTAAACAGCATATGTTTTTCCCTTAAGCTCCCTCTTGACAAGATGCTTTTTCTCGAAATCTGTAAGAATCTGGCTGACTTTGGATTTTGACAAGTCAGTCCTGAATTTCAATGTTGATTGTGTAATTCCGTCCTGCTCTTTGATTGCTTTCAGCACTTTCTGCTCGTTTTCATCCATTGCCTTCAGGATTAATTCAAACTTGTTCTGCTCAACTTTAATATTTTTTTCCTCCTCAAGCCTTTTGAGGATAGCTTCCTCGCTTGTGCTGAAGAATAATAGGTAAACTCCCAATGCTCCGATAAACGAGATTAATCCGACAGCAACATGCGACAGCCCCATTAATGACTCAACCCTCTGGCACTCGTTTGTAGGATAGCATTGCAGCGCAGTTGTCTGCCTGCCAAGCACCCCCATGAAACCAAGGGCCAGTATGCTGGCTAATACGCTGATTGACAAAACCACAAACCCAAGCTTCTTGTTCTCCATCTAAATGATAAATATGCTTTGTTATATATAAAGTTTGTGTAGAACTGCGCAGCAATACCTTTTTAAATATCCTCTTTTACATATATTTGGGTGACAAAATTCACAAAAGCAAAGCACAAAATCCTTGTAACAAGCGCGTTGCCATATGCAAACGGGCCGATCCATCTTGGCCATCTTGTTGAATATATCCAGGTAGACATATTTGTCAGGTTTCTAAGGCTTATCGAAGAAAATGTTCTGTTTGTCTGCGCTGATGACACCCACGGCGCTCCAATCGAGATAAAAGCAAGCGAGCTGGGCATAACTCCTGAAAAGCTTATTTCACAAGTTTATGACGAGCATGTTCAGGATTTCAAAGAATTCCTGATAAGCTTTGATAATTACTACACTACAAACAGCCCTGAAAATAAATTTTATAGTGATTTAATATTTAAAAAGTTAAAAGAAAAAAATCTTATCTACACCAAAGACATTGAAGTCACTTATTGCGAGCATGACAAAAGGACTTTGCCTGACAGGTATGTAAAAGGAAAATGCCCGAAATGCAATGCGCCTGACCAGTATGGAGATGTATGCGAGAACTGCAATGCGGCATACAAGACAATAGACCTAATTGAGCCTTATTGCGCAATCTGCAAAAGCAAGCCAATAAGAAAAAGCTCAAAGCATTATTTCTTCAGATTAAGCAAATTCTCGAAAAAGCTTGAGTCATGGCTGAAGAAGAACAGGAACCTGCAGCCTGAGATTAAGAACTTTGTGTTCAACTGGATAAAAAACGGCTTGGAGGACTGGAACATATCAAGAGACGGGCCTTATTTTGGCTTCAAGATTCCGGGCGAGGAAGACAAGTACTATTATGTATGGCTTGATGCTCCAATAGGATACATTGCAAGCACGGATAACTACTGTAAAAATCACGGCTTAAATACTGAGGACTACTGGAGCAGCAAAGACGCAAGAATTTACCATTTCATCGGCAAGGACATAATTTATTTCCACTTCCTTTTCTGGCCTGCAATGCTGCTTGGCTCCGGCTTCTCATTGCCATATCATATTCCAGTCCACGGGTTTTTGACAGTCAACAACGAAAAGATGAGCAAGAGCAGGGGCACTTTCTTTACTGCAAAGGAATTTCTGCAGAAGCATAATGCTGAGCACCTTAGGTTTTACTATGCCGGATTGTTGAGCGGCAGGATGTCCGATATAGACTTAAATTTTGACGATTTCAGGAAAAAAATAAACAATGAACTGGCTGCAAACATAGGTAACTTCTGCTACAGAGTATTGAATTTCCTGAACAGGTATTTTGATGGAGAAATCAAGGATATTGACAGCAATAAAAAACTGCTTGATGAAATAAAAAAACTTGCAAAGAATGTTGAAAAAAATTATTACGGGCTTAATTTTAACGAGGCGCTTAAAAGTGTATTGCATATTTCCTCACTTGGCAACAAATACTTCCAGGAAAACGAGCCTTGGAAACTGATTGAGAAAGACAGGGAAAAGGTGCATAAAATTCTCGGATTGTGCGCCAATATTGTCAAGGACTTGAGCATTTTGATTGAGCCTATTTTGCCGGATTTCTCGTTAAGACTGCAGCAGCAGCTGAATCTGAGAAATTTGAAATGGAGAGATATTAATTCTGAATTAAAAAACCATAAAATAGGCAAAGACGAAATTTTGGTAAAGAAAATGGAGGAAAAGAAAGAAACAAAGAGAGAATTCCCATTGAACCTAAAAGTTGCAAAAATAATAGAAGTCAAAGAGCATCCGAATGCCGAGAAGCTCTACATTCTTGATATAGACTTGGGAAATGAAAAACGGCAGCTTGTTGCAGGAATAAAAGGCTATTATTCTGCCGATGAGCTGAAAAACAAAAAAATAATAGTAGTTGCAAATCTAAAGCCGGCTAAATTGAGGGGTGTTGAAAGCAAGGGCATGCTGCTTGCAGGAGATGACGGCACAGGGCCTGGTTTGTTGACAGCCGAGCACAGCAATACTGGCGACAAGGCTTATTTTGAAGGGCTTGAGAATGGGACTGCGCAAATCACTTATGAAGAATTCGCAAAAATCAGCATGCTGGTTAAAAACAGCAAAGTTTACTTTGATAACAAGGAATTAAAAACCGACAAGGAAATAATCAGGGTTGAAAAATCAAAAGACGGCGCAAGAGTCAGGTAAAAGCATCTTTGTACAAAAGAATCTGCTGCCTTGGGCTCACCTCACTGCTCATTGGAGAGCTGTCTTCAATTGTCTTGCCGTTTTCCGCAAAGACTTTTGTTGATGAGCCTGCTGTTTTTATTATATAATTATAAGTGCCGTCATTGACATTGTATCCTTTGGATATGGCAACATCCTTGTTTTTGACAATAAGGGAATCTCCTTTTGCGTTGTTTCTTGACGCTAATGGAAAAGACTTGTCCCTTTCAACAAGCTTTATGTTGGAGAATCCTCTTGTGAGTATGAGGTAATTAACTGCAAACCCGCTTATGTCAACAGCATTCATGTACAGGCTAAGTTTTTGCTTGTCAAATGTCAATGACAGCTTCTCATCCCTGTTGATGTTGATCGCCCTGCTTTCCCTCAGCTTTTGCTGCTCTTGTTGGTTTACTGCTGCAACAGCCACGCTTGATTTTGGGTTGAAGATGAATGTGTTTGTAAGGTAAGTTTCAGGGCTTTCGCTTCCTGTCCCAAGATAAGTTGTTGTGCCTCTTCCAATGTAAAGCTGGTTGCTGTTAGCATCGGTTGCTGAAACCCCCTGGCCTGCAACAGATATTTTTGTTGTTCCTCCCTTGTCAATGTTCACAAAACCATCCTGCTGGTACACAACCCCTTCATTCTCAGTTCCTTTTAATGTAAACATGCTGCTTTGCTTCTTGTCTATGACATGCAATGAACTGAATCCTATATCAACTTGGCTTGATGGGGGAAGCACAGTTAGGCATTGTGAAGCTCCATCTTTAAGGTCTTGTATGCAGTTTGGCTGGCCTGAGCATGCCCCATCCCTATGCCCTGGGCAGTTTGTCCAAACAACCTGATTAGTTGTGACTTGTCCTGCTGCCTTTGCTGCTTCGCTATCAAGCTCGGATTTTGCAGCCTGCGCATTTTCCGCGAAATACTGGCTTTGCGCTTGATTGGGGTCATTTTCAAGCGATTCTTTTGCATTTGCCGGCATAGTTTGAGCAGACTGGTAATTTTGATTATTGCTCATCACTACTTTGGAAACTTCTAATGCCTTTTCCTCGTTGTTTACCTGGGCATTGACCATTGCGCTTCTCACGCTCGGGTCTGCCAAAATAGCTGAATCTTGTGCTTTCACAAAATTGGTAAGAGCAGCTTTGTCGCAATTGTTTGCGCATGTATTAATGACCCCGGCTGCTACTGTTGTAGAATGGGTTTGATAATTTTCTTCAACCATAGCCTGCGCAGTCTTTGGCTCTGTGGGGTCTGCATCTTTGTCTATTTTTTCATATGCAATGTTTCCGACTTGCCCTAGAAAAAATTTTATTGCCTGTAGAGAGAGGCAATTCCTGGCCATTTTCAATCCCTCAGCTGTCTGGATAAAACTTGGAGTTTGCATAAAGCAATTTATCATTTCAGAGCACGGTATCAGTTTCAGGAAAAAACTGCCGCCTTTGACGATTCCGGTTTGCGTTGCAACAGCCAATTCTTTGTTTGTTGTTACAGCAGCTTTATAAGCTGAAAAAGTAGCCTCCAGTCCAGCTTCTTTTTTTGTTTCGCATGCGCCACATGTAATTCCAAAGTTTTCTTCGCATTTAGCTAAACATTCTGCGTATTCAGCCATGATTTTGGCAACTGCAGAATTACAAGTACCGCTGGCAGCAGCATCCAGTGGCTCATAAACAGCAACGCATTCTTTTGCGCCGCAGGCGAGTGAATCTAAGCACGATGCTGGTGCTGGGGTTGGTCCGCATCCAGCAGAAGGTTGTCCGTAGACAATCTGCATCAAGATTACAAATAACATTACAATAATTATCTTTCTCATTTTCATTTTGCCAGATTAATCCTGTTAGCCCACTGGAAAATATAGGGCTCGTCATCAATCTCGTTCTCTAGGTCAATTATCCTGTAGATTATTGTGTTGTCATCGTGAGTGTAAGCTGTTATGTTATAGTTCCTGTTGCTGACATCAGTTAAGTAATCCCAGTGTATGTATCTGTCATTTTCAGTCTCGTCATCGACAATGTGCCTTGCTATTGCAATTATGTCCTTCAGCCTGACTTTGACTTCTGTGACATAATTCTTGTCGATGTTTCTGGAGCTGAAAGCCCTGTTTATGCTTACCGGATAAATAACATTAAACACAGCTTCATTGTCGCTAAGCTCAACAGCTGTCTTTGGATTGCTGTCAACAATTCTTGTGTTCTTGAAAGCCCTGAAGCCATTGGTGCATTCCCTCAAATTTTCATTCATGTATTTTGCAAGCACAAGCTCATTGAACTCCTGCTCGGTAAGTATGAATGGCTTGCCTTCATGATAGTAGTAAGGAATCCTGTAACTGGTGTCAAAGCTGTAAAAATTTGGAAATGCATCTGCCTTAAGATTACCCCCTATAAACCCAAGGTAAAACACAGCATCCTTTGCTGTCTTGTCAACGCATGACTGTACAAAATTTCTGATGTTGGTGTCATCTATCCTTACATTCTCTATTTCCGGCTCCAGCTTTGAAGTGCCTGTGTCCCTTAGGATTGCAAGCAGTATAAAGCCGCCAAGAAGCAGTATGCCTGCTGCTACAAAAAACGTCACCTGGCCTCTTTTTTTCATTTTAGTGTTTTTATTGAATATATTTTTATTGTATTGACTTTATCGCCTTGTTGATTTCTTTCTCGCTATAGCCTTCCCTGTAAAGCACGTCCTTTATCTGCTGCAGCGCATAGCCGTGCCTTACATTTTCTCCTATGTACTGCCTCAATGAGCTTATAGTCTGGTTTTCTTTCTTTTTTTTAATGAAAAAATACAATGAAATGCCAATGACAGCAGCTAATGCCGATAAAATCCAGATAAAATAATTTGATTTTTCCCGCGGCTTTTCTGTTTCTCCGGTTCCTGGCGTGCTAGGAAATCTTTGTGTTGTTTTTGAAGGTGAAGACGTGTTTGCCGTGCTTGTCCCAGTAGCTTCGCAATCAGCATCAGATGCTGGTGAGCAGTCAGGGTCACATATGCCGTCTTCAACCCCGTCGCAAAAGTCATCCTGGCTTCCGGACGGGCAGTCTTTTGTGCAGCTTTCATAGCTTTCATGCTTCTCGCATATTCCGTTGCCGCATGTGTCTGCAAAAGAGCTCACATCAAGGTCCATGATTTTTGAATTTGCAGGGTTGTATATCTCTATTCTTGCGGCAGCAATGCTGTACGGCACATAAAGTATGTATTTCTTGTTTTCAGAAATATTGTAGTGCAAAGAATCTATCACTTTGTCTTCAAATGATATTGTCTTTATCAAAAATCCTGACTCATCAGCTTTGCTTTGGTCGTATTCAACATCTCTTAATCCCATCTGGTCGAAAACAAGCGAGCCTGAGAAGTACTTGACTTCAACAACAAAATATTTTGCAGCGCTGGCATTTGCGGCCAGCAGCACCGTCAAAATTATGAAAATCGTTATTTTTTTGTCCATTTTATTCTATTGTTGCATTCAGCAAAAGCTGCGCAAATGCAAGATTGTTGTTTTTGTCCTTTGCCTCAATCAGCGCATAATTCGTGCCGTTGCTTAAGTTCAGCAAAAAGCTGTCATTTGTTTCCTGATTTATGGAGTTAGACAGCAGCTTCAAATCATTCAATGACAATGTATAATTAACAGGATAATTTGTTCCTGACACAGTGAAATTAATGCTTGCATTCTGGGTTGCATAGGTTGCATTGCCTAAAGCTGCGACAACAATTTTGGGCGGCGTTGCGAAACTAACTATTTCGTCAGCAAGCTTCTTTGGAGTCAAGATGTAGCTGCAGAAAGAGCCAAAGGCTGTTATTATCTCTGTATTGGTTATGTTCTTGTAAAATAGAACCTGTGGGTTTGTCCTTATCACTCCAAGGCTTTCTGTGATGCAGTAATCCTCGTTCTTGTCCAGAATCACTATGAGGTCTTTTACATTGTTGTAAGAGGGGCAGTAAGACTCCACGTCAGTCTTTATCGATGCTGTGTCAGGGTATGACAACGGCTGCTCTTTCCTGTAAAAATTAAAGTCTTCTTTTATATTTGCGAATTTGTCAATGTTAAACAAAAGGTTCAGGAAATTCTGCGAGTCAACTGCAAACTCTTCATAGCCGTTTTTAATGCCTGCATAACGGTCTGCTGCAAATATTATGCTGGGTTTTTTGTCCGGCTCGTTCCATTCATGGTCAATCGGAACGCATTTGTTGTTGTTCAAAACCACAAGGCTGCTGGCTTTTTTGACATTTTGCTGCGTCTTGTCTTTGTACGTGACAACAATGTCAATATCCAGCTTTTTGAATCCTTCAAAATCCTTTATTTCAGAGCTCAGCCAGTTGTTTCCGTAAAGGTTGTCGTCTTTTGTGCCGTCGTTATGCGAGCCGTCATCATAAAGTGTCACAGAATCAATTAAATTTTCGCCGTCTCTTAGCTCTGCTGTGACAGACAGCACATCAGTTTTATCATAAAGATAGTACTTTATGTTGAAAGAAGATTTTTGGTAGTCAGCAGGAGGCTTTACAGTTGCAACTCCGCTTCCTTTCTTGCTCTTGATATTGTACTGTCTGGCTGTGTAAGACTTGTCAGTTATGTTTCTGCAGAAAACTATGTTGCTGCAGTCCTTATTAACATTAATTCCGTAATTGCCTACGCAGTTTCCATAAAGGTAATTAGTCAAACAATAGCCTTCCCTGTCAATGCAGCAGCCCACATTGCATGCCTGAAGCTCACTGCATTTTTCCCCGTCAGCAAAATTTCCGTAGCATTTGTCTCCTGAAGTTTGCTGGCATACTGCAGTGCAGCATCCTTCATTGCTGCCTTCAGTTATTGCATAACCTGTTATCTGCTGCTGTTTTGGATTCAGGTTGAATGCAAACATTGAAAAAATAAACAGCAGCGAGATGATTATTGAGGAAATTTTTGCATACTGCAATTGCTGGTGCCTTGCCAGCAGATAATTTGCATAGCCTTCATCATAGCCATGCCTGACAAGGACATGCTTTATTGCGTGTTTGGAGTATCCTTTGCTTAAATGCTCCTTCACGTATTTTTTCAGCCTTTTGTCTATGTTATTTTTTTTCAGCATTTTTTAGCATAGAAACAAGATTTTTTGATTTGCCTATGTACTTGACAACTTTTTGCCTTATTTTTCCGTTAATCCTCACGCTCTTTACAAGATAATAATAATAGTTATTGTTGATTTTTTTGGCTCTGAGGAATACCATGAAATTACTTAGGCACTACTGTGTATTTAAATGTTTTGATTAGTATATATTTTTAGATATTTAGGCATTTAAAAAAAATATTAGGCACTTTTAATATATTAATTTTAGGCACTATTTAATAATTATTAGGCACTACAATGGGAATATGTGCTTGAACGTAGCTATATGTTAGGCACTACTAGACAAAAACAAAATTTTTACGGCAACAAAAACATTTATATAGTACAATGCCTAACAATATGCTATGGAACAGCAAGCAAGGGAAATCAAGCAGCTTATAACAAAAGACATGACTATAGGCGATGTTGTGGCAAAATACCCTTCTGTCATAGAGCCGTTGCAGTCTGCTGGAGTCCATTGCGTTGGCTGCCATGTCTCATACCATGAAACGCTTGAGCAGGGCTTCAAGGGCCATGGAATGAGCGATGAGGAAGTTGACATGGTAATTGCAAAGTTGAACACAGCTGTTGAAGAGTCAAAGCTTGAGCAAGGCAAGGAATTCATTGTAACAAGCAAGGCATCTGAAAAATTAAGGGAAGTTCTTAAGGAAAACAGCAAGGAAGGCTCCGGATTGAGGATTGAGATTGTGCCAGGAGGTTGCTCAGGATTCCAGTACGGGCTTGAGCTGGATGACCAAACAACGGACATGGACTTTATTGTTGAAGACAAGGGAGTCAAAATAATAATTGCAAAAGAAAACATGCAATTCTTGAAAGGGGCAAAGCTTGACTATGTTGACAGCTTACAAGGGGGAGGCTTTAAGATAAGCAACCCGAATGTAAAGAGCGGAAGCGGCTGTGGCTGCGGGCAGAGTTTCGAGCAGTAAGTGCTTTTAGATTTTTTAAAATTTAATTTTTTATATTGATAGTGCCATATTGTCAAGGGCAAGAAGCACAAAAACATTAACTAAGGAAAACATTACTAAAACAAAATTAAAAATAAAATGATTGAAGTTGGACAACAAGCTCCTGATTTCACTTTGGCTGACCAGGACGGAAAGGAAAGAAAGCTGAGCGATTTTAAAGGCAAAAATGTTGTCCTTGCCTTCTACCCTTTTGATTTCTCTCCTGTCTGCACAGTTGAATTCGGATGTTTTGAGGATGATTGGCCAAAATTGAATGAACTGAATGCGCAGGTTCTTGGCATAAGCGTTGACAGCAAGTACTCCCACAAGGAATTTGCGCAAAAGCTTGGCTTGAGCTTTCCCTTATTGAGTGATTTTGGAAAAAATGTCTGCAGCATTTACGGAACATTAAGGAAAGAAGGGTTCAGCGAAAGGGCTTATTTCATAATTGATAAGCAGTGTATAGTAAGATTTAAGTATTTGATGCCTTCTCCAGGAGAAAGGCTTGAAAACAATAAGCTGATAGAAGACTTAAGCAAACTATAGGTGATTTGAATGGGGCAAAAAGGAAGGGAAATCGCAAAGCTTGACCATAAATGGCTGATAAAGGAATTAAGCAAGGCTTATGCCTTTGAATGGGTTGTGCATCATTATGCTTCTTTGGCTTCCAATATTGTTTCCGGATTAAGAGCCCCTGTTTATTCTGAAATTTTCAAGAAAGCCGCTGAAGGCGAGTTTGGGCATGCAAACAGGGTTGCAAAAAGAATCGCTGAATTGGGGGGAGAGCCTCCAGAGTCATTAAGCGAAATGGAAAAGCTTGCAGGCTTTGGAAAAGTAAGCTTTCCAAAGGAAAGAAGCGATGTCAAAGGGTTCATCAAAGTCTTTTTAAAGATGGAGCAGCACGCAATTGTCTTATACAACGATTTGGCGCAAAAGACTCACGGCAAGGACCTGGTGACCCATGAATTGGCAGAAGACTTGTTGTCAGAGGAAGTTGCCGAAGAGGAAGAGTACGAGAATCTTTTGAGGGAATAAAAGATTCATTTTTATTTTTGAATAAGATTTATAAACTAATTTGAGTTCTTTTTTTCTATGAAAGGTGCAATATTTTTTGACATCGACACCCAATACGACTTCATGCACAATAATGGCAAATTTTATGTCAAGGATGCTGAAGACATTATTCCAAATCTTGGAGCTATAACACAATTTGCCTTAATTAACAATATACCAGTTTTTGCCTCAATCGACAATAACGGGTTTAAAAAAGAACATGGCGAATGGAATCAGCTAAAAATCCCTGAAACAAGGCTGTACAACGCAGCCATTGTTCCAAACAAAAAATTAACAGATGAAAAGATAAAACAATTAAAAAAAGAGAACAAGCTGCTGATTGAAAAGCATGAGCACAATGCCTTCTCAAACCCAAACTTGAGATTAATATTAAACGGGACAAAAAAGGCCTATGTCTACGGCGTTGCAACCGACTATTGCGTCAAGGAAGTTGTGCTGGAATTAAGAAGCATGAAAATTGAAACTTACGTGATAAGGGATGCTATCAAGCCTGTTTCCAAAAAAACGGAAAATAAACAACTTGCTTTGTTCAGGAAAAAAGGAGCAAAGTTTTTAACCACACAACAATTATTGAGTAAAAAGGAGTTATGATTTGGGGGTAAGATTTATTTTTGAAATAATATTAGTTAATGCCGGAGAAAATCAAAGATTTTCGCGGCACCAAAAATGCAAAGCATTTTTGATTGCGTTGTTAAGGTCATAAACTTATTAAAACAAACATTAATTTTACATTTAATAACACGTTACAAAAACAATATTGAAAATAATTAATCAAAAATGAGCAAATTCAAAACAATAAATCCGGCAACAGGGGAGGTTATTGATGAATATGAATTAATGCCAAAAGATGAGGTTCTTAATTCTGCAAAAAAAGCTGATGCCGCATTCCAGGAATGGAAGCAGCTTGACATTTCTGAAAGGGCAGATTATTTTAGAAGACTAGCGCAGGTTTTGAGAAACAACAGGGAGAAATACGCAAAGCTAATGACTCTGGAGATGGGCAAGCCCATAAAGCAGGCCCTGGCAGAGATTGAGAAATGCGCTATGTCTGCTGAAGTCTATGCAGACAATGCAGGAAAATGGCTTGAGGAAGAGGCAGTGCAAGCAGACGGCAAAAAGCACATTGTTGCATTCGAGCCATTGGGATGCATTCTTTCAATAATGCCGTGGAATTTTCCATTCTGGCAGGCATTCAGGTTTGGAATTCCTACTTTGATTGCAGGAAATGTTTCTATTTTAAAGCATTCCAATGCAGTGCCTCAATGCGCATTGGCAATTGAGGAGGCATTTAATGAAGCTGGCTTTCCAGACAATGTTTTCAAAACAGCCATTACAAATCATGAAACTGTTGCAGAGCTTGTCCAGTCTGACTTAATTAAAGGGGTAGCTTTAACAGGCAGCACAAGCGCAGGAATAAAAATTGCAGAGATTGCAGGAAGAAATTTAAAAAAAGTTGTGCTTGAATTGGGAGGCTCTGACCCGTTCATTGTTTTGGGCGATGCTGACGTTGAGTTTGCAGCAAAAAATGCCGTCATCGGCAGGACAAGCAACTGCGGCCAGAGCTGCATTTCAGCGAAAAGGTTTATAGTAATGAAAGATGCTGCAGAAGAATTTGCAGGTAAATTTACCGATGGGGTAAATAAATTGGTTATTGGCGATCCAATGGACATGAAAACTGACATCGGCCCTTTGGTCAACAAGGATGGATTAGTCCAAATTGAATCGCAGGTTCATGATGCAATAAGCAAAGGCGCAAAAGTATTGACAGGAGGCAAAAAGCTGGAAAGAAAGGGCTATTTTTACAGGCCGACTGTTTTGTCAGGCATTAAGATGGATATGAAAGTTGTTGCAGAGGAAGTTTTTGGCCCTGTTGCCCCAATCATTGTTGTCAATGATGAAGAAGAGGCAATTAAAATTGCAAACAATTCAGAATTTGGGTTGGGTGCAAGCATCTGGACAAATAGTGAAAGCAAAGGACTGGAAATTGCCAAAAAGCTTGATGCAGGCTCTGTTTTCATCAACTCAATTGTAAAATCAGACCCAAGGATGCCTTTTGGAGGGGTAAAGAAAAGCGGCATCGGAAGGGAGCTTTCAAAATACGGTTTAAGGGAGTTTGTGAACATAAAGGGGATTAATGTGTATGAGATTAGGAAATGAAGAGATATCATGAAAATAAACAAGCAATGGCATAAAAAACATAGAATGCCTAAAAATCCTTCTTTGCAACAAAGAGTTAGATGGCATCTTGCACATTCAAAAAATTGTGCTTGCAGACCTGTTCCTGAAAAGCTAAAAAAAGAGATTAAAAAGAAAATCAAAAAATGAAATCATCCGACTTATTTGTAAAATGTTTAGAGAACGAGGAAGTTGAATGCATCTTTGGAGTTCCTGGAGAGGAAAACGAGGATATAATGATTTCCTTGATAAACTCAAAAATAAAATTCATTCCTACAAGGCACGAGCAGGGAGCTGCTTTCATGGCAGCAATATACGGAAGGCTGACAGTTGGCTGATGCACACCTTGGCAACATGCCCGTAGTTGCCATCACTGGACAAGGAGGCTTGCATCGCTTTCACAAGCAAAATTTCCAGTTTATTGATGTTGTAAATGCTTTCAAGCCGTTGACAAAGTGGAATGCATCAATCACAACGCCTTCCATAATACCAGAGGCTGTAAGGAAGGCATTCAAAACAGCTGAGATGGAAAGGCCAGGCGTGACTCATTTAGAATTGCCTGAGGATGTTGCAAAATTGGAAGCAAACAATGCAGTGCCGTTCCCGCGCATCAAGGTAAGAAGGCCAAGCGCTGACAGCAAGGCAATTGACAATGCGATTGAAATGATAAAGGAAGCGAAAAATCCATTGATATTGGCAGGCAACGGCTGCGTAAGGACAAGGGTCAGCAAGCAGCTGAATGCATTTGTTGAGGAAAGGGGAATTCCAATAGTGCATACCCAAATGGGCAAAGGCGCGATAAGCGACAAGTCAGAATATTCCTTGTTCACAACAGGCATTCATGCAAAAGACTATTATGTGTGCGGCTTTGACAAAGCTGATTTGGTAATCACGCTTGGCTACAACATTGTTGAGTTCTCCCCGATTCACTGGAACAAAAACAAGGAGAAAAAAATATTGCACATAGATTTTTTGCCGAGCGAGGTTGACGAGTACTACAATCCCAATCTGGAAGTTGTTGGGGATGTGTCAAACACGTTATGGGTTTTAAGGGAAAGATTAAAGGACGAGCCGAAAAAAAATCCTGAATATTTTTTCAGGCTGAGAAAAACAATTCTTGATGACCATCATGAAAAGGAAAATGACAATGGGTTTCCTTTAAAGCCGCAGAGAATCATTCATGACATAAGAAAGGCATTGAATGATGATGATATTGTGGTTTCAGATGTTGGCATGCACAAGATATGGACAGCCAGAATGTATAAAACCTATGAGCCAAATACTTGCTTGATTGATAATGGGTTATGCTCAATGGGCATTTCATTGCCAGGAGCTATTGCCGCTAAATTGGTTCATCCTGACAAAAATGTGGTTGTTGTTTGCGGAGATGGGGGCTTTATGATGAACTCCCAGGAGCTGGAAACAGCATTAAGGCTTGGGCTAAGCTTTGTTATTGTCATTTTTAATGATTCAAAATACGGAATGGTAGAATGGAAGCAGCAAATACATCATGAAAAAACTTATGGAATTGAATTTACAAATCCTGATTTTGTAAAATATGCAGAAAGCTTTGGCGCAAAAGGGTACAGAATTAAGAATGCAAAAGAATTTTCTGAAATCCTGAAAAAATCATTAAACGAAAAAATAATATCAATTATTGATGTTCCAGTTGACTATAACGAGAATTTTGAGTTGATGAAAAAATTGGGGCAGGAGATTTGTCCGGTTTAGACTATGAAAGTAAAATACAAAGAAGTTAAAACAATAAATGAA
>JACPMU010000031.1 GCA_016185865.1 Candidatus Woesearchaeota archaeon
CAATGCCTTTTCTTGCAGGCGCTATTATGACTTTTTTTTCTTCCTTCACAAGAACTTTCCTTATTTTTACTATTTCTCCAATTCCTGTTTTGGAGTTTTTTCTTATAATTCCGTCCATTCTTATGATGTTTAACCCAATATCGCCGGGATAAGACCTGTCGGCAATGGCAACAGTTTTTCTTTCTCCTTCAATCTCAACAATGTCGCCTGGCTTGATGTCTACTTCAGACAAATAGCCGGAGTCAATTCTAACAATGCCTTTGTTTACATCATCCTGGATAGCTTCTGCAACTTTTAATTTCAGTTCCTTGTCTGCCATTTTGTCGTACTCTGATAAGAGTAAGGGTTTTATAAAGCTTTTGCTTGAGTTTTATAACCAGAATTAACCAATATAATTCTTTTCAGCCTGTGCCTGTATCTGCACTTTCGGCATTGGAATCGGAGCTGGCAAATTGATTTCCTGGCTTAGGATTAATGCCTGAATGTTGCACTTTGTAAGGATTGTGTTGAGCAGGCCTGCCATTAGCTCCTTTGGCACCTTCTTGTCCTTTTTCCAGGATGCAAGCAGCTCCTTGATTTTTTTGGGGTCTTCCATGTAAAGAAGCTCGCCTTCAAACAGGATTATGCCGACATTTGGCTCGTACTTTTATGTAAACTCAAACATGAACTTAGCAACATTCTGCTTGTCCTTGCCGAGGGATATATCGGCTTCTTCAACATTCTTTATCGTGACATTGTTGTTTATGTCAATCTTGCCTTTGGCCGCTTCCTTCCTCTCAGCGCTTAATTTTGTGAATCCAAAGCCGACTATCATTTTAGAAACAGGATTTTTTGAAGGTATTTAAAGGTTTGTGGAATTATGTCTTTTTTTGAGAATTGTATAACTTCTTCACATAATCAAGCGTTGAAGCTTCATGCGGGCCTTTGTCATCGCGAATTTGAAGCACCCTAGGAAATCTAAGCGCAAATCCTGATTCATATGTTGGACTTTTTTGTATCTCGTCATATCCAACCTCTATTACAATTTTCGGCTTTACTTTTACTTCTTTTCCTTTCTCAGAAATAGTCAAGGGCTTTAACAATCTCGTCATCTCAACAAAACTCAAGCCTTCCTCTTCTTTTTCTTTCAATCCTGTGCTGGCTCTTCCAACTTCCAGAAAATTGCCGTTTTCATCAATGCACGCGATAACATAGCTTGAAAGCCATTTTGATCTTTTTCCTTGGCCCCACTCTGCGCCAACAATTGCCAAGTCAAGAGTTTCCATCATATGCTTGAACTTTATCATGTAGCCAACGCGAGCGCCCGGCTTGTATGGGGAATTAAGCGACTTAAACATAAGGCCTTCATTTCCCGCATTGACAGCTTCCCTGAAGAACTTTTCAACATCTTTTTTTTCAGAAACTATTTTGCTTTTTGAAAGCACAATTTTCTTTTTTTCAGGGTTGATTATTTTCTCAAGCAATGCTCTTCTTTTTTCAAAAGGCTCGTTAAGCATGCTTTTTCCATCATGATTTATAATATCAAAGACATTAAGCTCGACAGGAAAATCAGAGGACATTTTGTCTATGTCGTATTTTCTCTTTATCCTTTGGGAAATGCTCTGAAAAGGAAGATACTTTCCTGTTTTTTTGCTGTAGCCGACTGCCTCTGAGTCTATGATGAAGCTTTTGCCTCTTACATTTTTCTTCACAAACTCAACAACATCAGGAAACTGGTTTGTAACATCCTCCAATCTGCGAGTAAATAACTTGATATTTCCTTTCTCATCTTTGTGCCCCTGAATTCTAAATCCATCATATTTAAATTCTATTGCAGCAGGCTTTCCGACAGTTTCAAATGCCTCTTCAATTGTGTCAGCCTTTAACGCAAGCATCACCTGGATAGGAATGCCAACCTTCATTCCGATATTTTCAAGCCCTTGCAATCCTTTTGATTTTGCGGCCTTTGCAACCAATGCAAACTCGTTTGTGACATCATAAGCGTGCTGGACAGCATCAAGATATTTGTTGTATATGTCCCTGTCTTCAACCTCTATGTCATTTCCTTCTTTTGTGTATTTTACTCCAATCTTATGGCCAAAGAAAGCCCATGTTATTGCATCTCTCATGGAGCCTTCGCCAACTCCAATGCGCATCTCTCCAAGAATTGTTTTTACAATGTATTTTGACTCAACAGGCTTTGCTGATGTAAGCAATTCTGCAATCAGCTGTGTTTTTCTGTCAACAGTGCCCTGGCCTTCAAGCTCTGCAAGCTTTCTCAGATTTTCAAAAATCTTTTTTATGGTCAGTTTTGTTGAGTGCAATGTCGATTGCTTTTTTGTTTTTACAATAAGCTCTGCAACCAGTCCAAGATCGCCCTGTTTTTTCCACTCTTTTTCTATCCTGTCAGCGCTTATGCCTGTTGCAACGTTCAGGGACTTCAGCATGAGCCTTGATGCAACCCCTATTTCCCTTGAGTCATAGCCTGGAAAAACCCTTCCTTCAAGAAGAAGCATAACCTGCTCCATGTCATCAGCATTGACATCTTTCAAAAACTCTGAAATAATGTGGGTTTTTTCCAGCCTTTTGGTTGTCTTGTTCAGCTGCTCGTAAACCTCAACAAGCCTTGAGTACTCCATAGGGTACTTGATATTTCTTATTGTTTATTAAGTTTTTTGGATATAACCTAGGTTATTTTTATTTAATTAATGTTATTACTTTAATGTAGCAAAAATAGAAAGATTTATAAATAGACTAAAAAATGTATTTATTATGATTGATGATATAAACATAAGAGTTAGGGAATTATATGATGAGACCATACTAAAACCTGAGCTTGGAGAATGTGCACTTAGGCAAAGATTAGTGAGAGGTTTAGAAAGAGTTCTTGATCAAGTAAAATTACCCAAAGAAGCCATTTTAGAACAATCTACCAACCTAATGTTGGATAGCGAAATGAGGAATAGGGAAATTGACTACGGTTCAATTCACCTAGCAGCCTCTGGATTAGGCTCTAAAGGGGTGGTCGTAAGATTAGCTGGTGCCTTGGGAATAGAAAACATAAAAACCTATGGAGATTTGGTTGGCTATGTTAATAGGGAAAGATCAGAATCCCCAAGATTATATAGGCGTAAATCAGGAAGGATAAGACATATTTTTTGGAATGGGGGTATAGGTGATACAACTCACGCTGTTTTGTATGCTCATTTAAACTCTTTGGGTATTAAGCTATTTCCTGATGGCTACACTCCTAAAGAACTAGGTAAAAAATAACCCAGTAATTATTTATTTTGCCAAGACTAACATAGTTAACTATTTAAATATCCTTTTCTATGAATGATTTATGAATGTCTTTGACTGCATAAGGATAAGAAGGTCTGTGAGGAAATACAAGGACAAGCAGGTGCCATGGGACAATGTTGTCGAGATCCTGCAGGCAGGAAAGTACGCGCCTTTTGCAGGCAACATTTTCAATGTCAAGTTTATTGTTGTCAAGAACGAGGCAAAAAGAAAGGCGATTGCAGAAGCTTGTGTTCAGCAATACTGGATGCAGGACGCTCCTATTCATATATTAGTCATTGGCGAGCCTGAAAAGGCAGAGAGGTATTATGGCACAAGGGGCACAAGGCTTTACACAATACAGGGGGCTGCTGCTGCAATAGAGAACATGCTGCTTACAGCCACTTCTTTAGGATTAGGATCATGCTGGGTTGGGGCATTTGACGAGGAGGAAATTAGAAGGCTCTGCAATCTTCCAGAGCATGTGAATGTGCAGGGCATTGTCACAATCGGGTATGCTGATGAAACTCCGCAAGCGCCACCAAAGCACAGGATAGAGCACGTCATGTTTTTCGAGAAATGGTTCGGCAGGATTGAAGGCCCAAAGACTGGATTGGGTTACTGGAGCCCGTACATACAGCATGCTGTTACTCAAACTCATAAACACATCAAGAAGCACACAAAAAAAATTGCTGACAAAGTCAAGGAAAAGTGGAAGAAAAAGAAAAGCTGATTTCTATAAAAATTTAAAATAAAAAAACGAGAGCGACTTTTAGATTTACAGCATAATAAAAGTAAACCGCTTTTGATGTTTTAGCACCGAGGGGGATAACAAATATATTATCCTTCCGCATCTGAATGCCGAGGCGCCAAACTAATGTCGCCGAAGGCGACGGGTTAAAAAATTATAGAATTCCAACTATAAGTAAAAAATGTGGCACATTGCTGTGCCACCGCTTGCCTTCATATTAAAAACGTTGGGGGTGGTTTTGTAAATGAAGGCAAAGAAACAATCTCACCACAAAGACTAAAGGGGTGATCGTGAATCTTTGCTATTGGACTAATTCAATTCCAAGTTCCTGAATAACAGCAACTGCTGCCGGCGATG
>JACPMU010000069.1 GCA_016185865.1 Candidatus Woesearchaeota archaeon
ACCGTATCCGGATCACAGGAAAATCTATGCGGTGGCGTTGGCACTTGAATACGGGCTTGTTACAGGCAAGGCTGAACACTTGAAATCCAGGATAAACCCTTCCCACCTCCAGCTAACCAGAGACGAGTACATGGCGCTCTTAAAGGAAATAAAAGAAAAAACAAGAGCAAGAGATTATATGGTTATCTTTCTGCTTTCCAAGCTAACCGGAATCCATTATAATTTGGCAAGATCATATTCCCGTGGCAAATACTTTTCAATGCCCGGAATACATGCTGCTGCATTGAAAAGATTTAGGGACACCAACAGGCTTTATATTTTTAACATGAAGCCGAAAAACAGAAATGATCCGGAATACCACAGGTTCATAAGAACCTACAAAGGAGATGCAGTCATCGTTGATTACGAAGGCAGCATCGGTTCTATAGACTGGAAGCTTCTTGATACAGTGTTACTGATGGCTGCAAGAAGAAACGGCACGGCTTTTTTCTATTCGCAGCACATAGACGCAAAAAGAATACCAAATTTCAGCGATTACAGGAGCTTAAGTGCGGAAATGCTGCACAAGGATTAACATTTTCGCTGCGATTCTCAGGATATTGTACTGAAGCTTTCACGCTTTTCTATTCTGATTACATTGTCAACAAAGCTTTCTATCTTGCTTTCATGGGAAACAATGATGACCTGCTTCATGTTCAGCTGATTTAGGACATCCCTAACCTTGTCTAATTGCTCCGCAGAAAATCCATCAGTAGGCTCGTCAAGCATAATGATGTCCTTTGTCTTGATGTCAGCCACTATGTCATTTATAACCTTGTTCAGCGCAAGCCTGTACGATAATGCGACAGATGTTTTTTCCCCGCCGCTTAAATTCTCAACATAGGTTTCGTAGCCGTCCTGCTCTATTATCGGAGTGAATTCCTCGTCAACCCTCACATTTATAGACTCATCCTCTAACAAAATGTCAAACCAGTTCTTGAACAGCTCATTGAACTGCGAATGAATATTGACCATGACGTGCTTTTCCATTGCTGACATCAAATTGACAAAAAGCTCGTCAATCCAGTTGCTTAGCTGCGAGATGTAAGCAAGCCTTTCCTTTGCCCTTTGCTTTTCGCTGATTTCCTTTTCCATGCCTGCGATAAACCTTTTGATTGATTCCTTTTCAGCTTCGTATTTTCTTTTTTCCAGCTCCAGAAACCTTTCCTGAGGCAGCAGCTCGTCAATTTCTTTCCTGATTGTTTTGTATTTTTCCTCTGTCTCGGAATATTTGGATATTTTGGAATTCAATTCAATCTTTTTAGCATTCAATAATCCTATTTCTTTCCTTATTTTTTCTTTTAAGGCTGCTTTTTCCTCTTTTTGGGATGTTTTCTCGTTCAAATTCTCCAGCTTGATTTTTAGGACATTGAACTGGCTTTGCTCTTTCATCAAAGCTGCAAGCTCTTTTTTCAGCTGAAGCCTTACCTTTTCAAGGCTTGATTCCTCTTCCTGGCAATTTTTTACCTGCTCCAGCAGCTCTTCATGCTTTTTGCTTTCCCTCGAATTTACATCGTGCTTGTGCTTTTCATCAACCTTCTGCTCGCATACAGGGCATATTTCAAGGGATTCTATTTTTTTTATCGTATCCCTGCAGCTTTCTATCCTTGCTTCCAGCCCTTTGATTTTCCTTATGGCATCCCTGTAGCTGTTTTCTGCCTGCTCAATCTCTTTTTCCTTTTCTTCAATTTTTTTTAGGATGTTATCAAGCTCGTCAGCTTTTTTGTTTTCCAGGTCCCTTTTTAGCTCTTCAACCTGGCTTTCCAGCTTCCTTATATCATCAACAAGCTTGTTGTTCTGGCTTATATTGTGGCTTAGGTTTGCTTCGGCAACGCTTAGCTCCTTTCGCAGACTGGTTAGCTCTTTTATTTCGTTCTCAATATTTCCAACAGATTCCTTTTTTTCGCTGATAATAATTTTGACTTCATCGATTTTTGGAATTAGCTCATTGATTCTTTTGTCAATTCCTGTGATTTCATTTTTTCTTTCCTCTAATCCTTTCTTTTTATAATCCAAATCAAGAATAAAACCTTCAAGGTGCTTTTTCCTCTCCCTTAATGATGCTGTTATAATTCTTGAGTTTTCCCTGATTCTTTTGTATTTGTCAATGTTGAACACTTTCCTCAGAGTGTCCAGCCTGTTGTCCTTGCTTTCATAAAGGATCTGCTTCATCTCTTCCTGGGGAGTATAGACAGTGTACCTGTAAATCAGGTCCTTTCCTTTCTTGACAAGCTCTTTTGGATAGCCAAGCAGCTCAAGAACTATGGCCCTTAACTCTTCTGATGTCCCGTCTTTTTTGATTCCATTGACAATCACATAGCCAGCCTCCTGCTTTATATCATCGTTGCTTCTTTTCAGTGTTCTTTTAATCAGGATGTCTTTGCTGTCAATCTGCATCCTTAATTCGACATTGCCTTCTTTTTTTCCGTGCCTCAGCAGAGTATAAGCTGGCAGCTCCCCTTTCTTTGCGCCGAATATCGCAAACTCAATCGCAAGCAAAATGCTTGATTTTCCGCTTCCAATGTCGCCAGCAAGAAGAACAGAGCCAGTTGGAAAGGTTATTTCAGCGCTTTCGTAGCTTCTTATGTTGTTTAGTCTTATGGATTTAAGGAGCATAATACTGGTAATGATTAAAGTTATTTAAAAGTTGTTGCGAAAATTTAAAGGCGCAAAGCCATGCAAACAGAAACATTTATATATAAGTTATACAAATTTAGTTATATATAAAAAATTTAATCTAAAAGGTATAACAATGGATGCTGTAGTCAAGGCAAAAAAAATTGGAGGCTCTATTGCGATTTTAATCCCTAAAAAGATAGTGAATGAGGAAAGAATTTTAGCAGATGACACCCTAAAAATCAAAGTTGAAAAAACAGCTGACTTGAGCTTTTTGTGGGGAAGGGGAAAAGGCATTAAAAAATCAACGGACAGGATAATGAAAGAAATTGACGAAGGTGAAATTGATGAATGAATATTTCTTTGACACTTATGCATTAATTGAGATATATAAATCAAACCCCAAATATGAGAAATACCAAAAGTACATTGGAATGATAATTAACAAGCTGAATTTGCTTGAATATGCGTAT
>JACPMU010000070.1 GCA_016185865.1 Candidatus Woesearchaeota archaeon
ACAATGCATCTTGCTGAAGATGTAAAGCCAAATGGAAGGGTTTATGCAACTGACCTGTCAAGAAAAGACTTGCTAATAACAAAAAAAAGGCTGGTGAAAAAAGGGCACAAGCACGTCATTGTTGTGCATGACGAGCACCAGGTAAACAGGGTCCATCCGTCAATTCCGCATGTTGATGCCGTTGTAAGCATCGGAATGATGGGATATCTGCAGGATGTGAAAAAAGTGCTGAAGGAAATGCGCGAATTATTGCCTTACGGCGGCAAGATTGTGTTTGTCGACTATGCTGATTTTTTCAAGATACTGCCAAATGTTGCGTGGCTCTCCAATGACAAGGTGATAGAAAAGATGTTCAGGGACGCAGGATTTTCTGTGTTTGTGACAAGAAAAAAAGGCCTGTTCTGGAATTATGTCTATGTTTACGGGATTAAGTTTCACGAGAACATTCCTTATGTTTGAGTCTTATTGATGTATATAATGCCGCTGGCTTTTGAAATTTTATTGCTGCCTTTTGTTATGTTTCCAGTCACATTTGAAGGAATAAATTTGACATATTCGTGCCCTAAATAATTCACTACCAGCTCCCTGCTGTCAATTATGCTTATGCTGTAATTGACTCCGTTAATGGTCTGGGGCATTATGAAAGTTCTTGCGTAGCCGTCATTGACGGATTTTGCCATTTCTATTTCATTGTATGCGAATTCAGCAATATCCTGTGAAATCTGCCTGTTTGACTCCTCCTTTGACTCCAAAACTTTTGAGCTTGCGACTGCAAAAAATCCCACTATGACTAGAAGCATGAAAGAAGCCAAAACAATGAATTCAATAGCTGATTGTGATTTTTGATGCATGAGCGGAAGCAATGACTTAACTAAAGCCTGATGCCTTCTTGTTTTCTCCGGTTCAAGAAAATAAACATAAGCACAACAAGCAAAATTCTCCTCTTTTTTTGAAAATCATTTTATTTACTTGCCTTATTCCCTGCATGGGATTCCGTCGCCGTTCAGCTTTTCAGAGCCTTTTGACAGCAGTATTCCGCCATTCTCGTCCTCAACATAAACGCAGAAGTCATTTTTGGCGTTGATTGAGTCCTTGAACTCACCATAATTCATTTGCTGGATTTCTTTCAGCTTGTTTTCATCTATTATCCCATTGTTTGCAAAGCTTACTTCATGGTCATCAAGTATCAAAGCTGTTATTTTTTCAGCTTCCATTTCACTTGTGTTTGTTTTGTTGTAAATAACTGCAATCATTGCTATAACAGCCACAATAAAAACAAGCATTATCTCGTCAATTTTGAAATTTGGCTTTGTTTTTTGGCTTGTTTTATGCGGCTTCATTTTTAATTTGGTTTTTTTAGTCTTTTTAATCGGAATATTTTTTATTGAATATTCCAGCCATTTAGTTTTTGTAATGTTTTCGCCATTTATAAATCTTTCAGTTTTTTACTAGATGGAAGTGGTTAATAAATTATATTGTCTCGATGTTCACAGAATCCTGGCTGATCACCTCAAGCTTCACCTTCTTGAGCCCGGAGCCTGCAAGCCCTGAAATGTTGCATACATTCACATTGCAACCTGAGCTCGCTGTTGTAAGGTTTACAGAGGAAAAAAACACTATCTCTGAAACGCCAAAGCTTGTTGTCACGTTAAATACAATCTCTCTTCCGTCAATTATCTGGGCAGTGCCAACGTTGTCAGGCACATTCAGCTCCAGCACAGTTTTTGAGCCCTGGCCAGAATAAAAAATTGACTCTGCTGCGTCAACAATGCTCCTTCCGAGCCTTGTCACCTGCGCGTCTGTTATCTCATATCCTGATTCCTTTGAATAACTGTAGAACAGGTATGTAGCAGGCAGAATAACTATGAAAGTTATGGCTACGACTAGCAAATACTCCAAAGATGACTGGCCTAATTTTCCCTTAGCCTGATGTGACTCTTCCATTTACCTTGCCGTTTATCAGATGAGTTTGCTGGCTTGGAGTGTTTACAGCATAATAGCTAATCAATATCCTGACATCAGCCCTTTCCCCCGGAATGTAAGCGCCGCCGGTGCATGAAGTAAAAGTTATGTCCTTGTCTGTTGCGCTTGCCCAGTCAAAAGCCGCTGGAGGAGTGCATGAGATAGGCGGATTTGCGTCATTTGTTATCAGAAGCGAAGTGACTCTTATATTTTCACCAAGGTTGTTGGCTAACCTTACCTTTACTTCGCCAGGCTTCAGGCTGAAGTCAAGGCACTTGAACTGCGAAGGGAATATGCATTTCTGGGGAAGGTAGTTGCTGAAGTCAAAAATCCCGGAATAATACAAAGCGCCAATGGCTGTTGCAACAACAACAAAAGCCCATGCGTAAGTGGCAAGAAATTCCAAAGCAACCTGGGATTTTGTATGCATTTTTCCTCTTTTTGGTTTGGAACTAAGGAAGAGTGTATATAAAATTTATGTTTTTGTAAGGATCACAGTATTTTTTAAAGATAATACATAAATTCTTAGAAGACATACCTAATAATTTTTATATAACAGTTGATAATACTTCCCCTTTCACTTCTTTTGTGTAGCCGGAGCCGCTGACTACTGTGTTGTACCTCAGTGTCACCAAGACTTTTCCTTTTTCGCCGGCAATCAAGCCTCCTCCTGAGCAGCTCGTCCACGTCAAATCCTTGACTTCTCCTGATTTCCATGATGTCGGCGTCGCAGGCGGAGTGCATGTGTAAGCTGCCACGCTTTCCGTGCTCAAAATCAGTGAAGAAACATCTATTGGCTCTCCTGCATTGTTTTTCAATCTTATTTTGAAAGTGCGCCAAAGTTGCACCGATTAGGCAATATTTTGCTTGGGTTTAATATGCCAAAATAAGCAAGAGTGCCTATCATGATCAAAATGACAAGAAATGCCCAGCCGTATGTTGTAAGAAACTCCAAAGCAGCCTGAGATTTTGAATGCATTTTTCCTCTTTTTCAAAAACCGATGATTTCTAAAATTAAGTTTATTGTTTATAAACTTTTCTAATTTTGCTCTGGAAGCCTGGCTACAGTATTCCGGAAAACAATACCCCAAGCACCTTCATGAAAAGAAGGTAAAGAGTCACAGAGCCAAATACATAGATAGGAATGTACTTAACGCCCCCTTTCATGTCGCCTTTTTCAACAATTGAAACTATCAAAGAGGAAAATAAAGATATTACGGAAATTGCCATTAGTGAAAAAGTCCTGAAATCAGCCGGCTTTATTCCTGTTTCTGAAAATGAAAAAGGAAGCGTTGGAGCTCTTTGGGCTGCAACAGAAATCTTGGATATAAAATTGAGTATAAGGGAAAGCAGATTATAGGAAAGCGCAAAAAGCAGGGGGCTTATGACAATGACTATCACCGATATGAAAATTATGTAGGCTATCGCTGCGCCAGACATCTCGTCTTTTAATGCCTTTGTCTCCTTCAGATTATCAACAAGCCTGTCAATAAGCTCCGCAATGTTGCCTCCGCTTTCAACCTCGCTTATTATCAAGTCAACTGTGCGCCTTAGCATTAGCGAGTCATACTTGTCAGCAAGCTCAACCAAAGCCTTGCTGACCTCATATCCTGTCATCACCTTTTTTGATGCTTTTGCCATCTCGCTTCCAAGCACATTGAACCTTGGCTTGATGGAGCTCCACAAAGCTTTTTCAAATGTCATGCCTCCTTTCAGGTTTGCGGACACTATCTGCAGGAAATCCGGCAGCTGCTCCTCCATCTTTTTTGTCCTGTAGTAAATCTTAAGGTCGAGGTAAAAATAGACAAGAAGGATGAACACCGATGCAAAAAATATCTGGACTATGAACCAGCTTAGGAAAGAATACACATATATTTCAAAAAGCGAGAATTTCCTGAAATACGGGTAGACAAAAATGATGAATATCAGTGTTGTTATAAGCGCCGAAATATAAAACAGCATTCCGAAAAACCTGTAAGGAACCTCGTAGAATCCGGCTTTCAGCATGTATTTTCTTAAATTATGCACAAACCTCTTCGGCACAAATGCCTTTCCGAATTCCTCCAAAAATATTATTTTAAGCGCCATTTTTACAGGTTCACCATAGGCCTTATGGACTTGAAAAGGGTTATGAATATGAACTGGAGCACAACGATAAAAAATACAAGCACGAACAGCACCTTCAGGGTGAGCGGAAAATTGATGAAGCTTGATATGACAATGAGCATTGCAACTCCAAGCGACGGCAGGATGACAGCAGCAAGCATGTAAAAAATAACCAATGTGTTGAGCTTCTTGCCGTATTTTTTTATTTCAAGCTCTTCCTCCCTTGTTATCTCCTCAAGCACTGATTCAAGCGGCTTTGTGACATCTATGCCCAGCTGCAATGCGTTGTTTATATGAAACAATATCCTTCTTAATTTATCTGATGGGGAATATATCATTGCATTGCTTAATGCCTCTTCAATTGTGTTGCCTGTGTCTATGTCATCAACAACTTCCTTGATGTATTTTGATGCAATGCCCCTGCTGCTTGCAGTTTCTATAAGTGCATTCAGCAATGGCCTTCCGGAATAAAGCTTTACAAGCAAATACCTTCCAACAAATGTAACCTCTTTGTTGATTTCGCGCTCACGCTGCCTTATTTTTGCCTTGACACTAATCAATGAATATTCAAAAATCAGTATGAACAAAATTATAAAAACAGGCGCAAGCAGAAAAACCGGAAGATTTGCCTTTTGCAGCACGAAAAAAAAAAGAGCAGTGAATGCAAATGCGTACAGGGCAGTTGCCTTGAGGTTTTTATTGACATACTGTATAGGGGTGTACGGCAGGTGCGCTATCCTCAGCTCGCTTTTAAGCGCCGGAAAAAATGAGACTACCCTGTTTACAAAACCCATTTTAAATGCCCTTCATCTGCATAAACGGCTTGTTGTGGTAATATTTTGACATTATCAGCCCTATCTTGTTGACATCATTTATATTCCTGCTGGCCATCCACTTCAATATTGTGATTTTTGACTGCAGATCAGCATAAATATCCTGCTTTGAAAGGCCTGTGTAAAGGTTCAGCGTTTCTATGATGGCAAGCGGCTCGCTTACAATTTCCAATGTGTCTTTTGCGGGATTTGACTGCATCAAAATCCTTGCATCACCATCCGGAAGCACCTCTGCAATCTGCAGTGTCCTTCTTTTTCCTGTTCTTCGGTTTATGTGCTGCACAACAATGAGTGAAAGCGCTGATAAAATCTGCTTAGGCAAATCAATAGGGGGATTTGTCAGCCTGTTTATTGTTTCACGCACGTTGTTTGCGTGCAGTGTGCCATAGACAGAATGGCCTGTGTGCATTGCCTCGAAAAGCACCTCAGCTTCCTTTCTCCTTCTTATCTCACCTACAATAATCCTGTCAGGCCTCATTCTCAAGGAGTTGACTATCAAGTCGAGCATTTCAATTCCTCCTTTGCCTTCCGGGTTTGGCAGCCTTGTCTCCAATGGCACCCAATGGATTATTTTGGGCAGCACCAATTCTCTTGTATCTTCCATTGAAATTATCCTTTGGTTAGGGGGGAAAAAATTGGCTATTGCATTAAGCACACTTGTCTTTCCTGAGGCTGTGCCTCCTGAAACAATGACAGACAATTCATTTTGCACAGCCATCCACAGCAGCGCAGCGCCTTCGTAAGAAATTGTTTTTTCTTTTATAAAGTCAATCATAGTCCACGGCTTTACCGCAAATTTTCTTATTGTTATTGTGTTTCCCTTTGAGGATATAGGGCTCAAGGTTGCATTTACCCTGTCTCCTGTCTTAAGGTGCGCATCCATCAATGGGTTAAGCAATGTGATTTCTTTGCCGACATCCCTCCCGATAATAGTGGAGTAATGCCTTATCCTTGATTCTGTAGGAACAAGCACATTTGTCTTAAGCCAGCCGTGCCTCCTGTGGTAAACCCACACAGGCTCGTTTGCATTGTTTATCACAATCTCCTCCAAGTTTGTGTCCTTAAGCAGTATGTCGAGGTTTCCAAGCCCTATGTTCTGCTGCAGGATGTAATTGATGAGCATGTCCATTGTCCTTTTGTCTGCATTAGGAAAATACTTTGCCAATAGCTTGAGTATCTTCTCCTTGAACTGCTCTTGTATGTTGTAGACGCTTGCCTCCTCGCTCAATGTTTTTGTCTCCTCTGAAACAAACTCGTCCCTTATCTTCTCAAGAATTATTTTTGTCGTGTCGCTTATGTTAGTTATTGCTATTCGGTATACCGGCACAGGCTCGTCTTCCCTTGCTGTGATGGAAACATCAACAACTATGCTGTTCACATTCAGCTCGTATGTGTCTATTATTTTTTCCCCTTTTTCCATTTCAGTTTTTTATTTTTTGATTGATTATTTTTTATTGGATTTTTTATTTAAATTTTTTGATTTTTATTTTATTGAATTTGTTTGTTAATGGAATTTTTCAATATTTGTTTTTGTTATGTGTTTATTAATGTGAAATTGATATTTTCTTTAATGTTTTTGTTTATTTCACAGCGCATTAACTTTAAAATATTTTTTAAAAAAATTAATTATTTTTATTGTGTTTTTTATTTTTACTGCAGCGTTTTTATTTTAGCATGCATGGCCATTGCTTCCGCGTCATTCGGCTCCAGCTGGAGAGCCTCCTGTATGTCCTTTGATGCCTCGTTATAAAATCCTTTTTCAATGTTCCTTTTCGCGCGCTCTTTTCTTGCAGCTGCAAGCATTGATTTTGATGGAAAGTTTGTTTTGCTTGGCTGTGGAAATGAGGATGGCATGCGCTGCTGGAGCTGCATAGGCTGATTTGGCTGCTGGCTCAGCTGCTTTTGAAGGCTTGATATTTCTGTATTAATGCTGAGGCTCTTGTAAATTTCAAGAAGCCTTATTCCTATTGAGTTCTTGTGCCTTAAAAACCCTTCAGGAATCTGGTTGTAGAGCTCAATGCACTTGTTGTAATTCACAATGGAATTTATCATGTCATTTGACCTTATTGAAGCTGTTATCTTGTCTATCACGTAATTTGTCTCCTGGATCAATGCGGAAATTCTTTTTGTAAGCTCATTGTCTGTCACGTTTTTGAGCTCATTATAGAAATTTGCTATCTGCTCCTGAATCAGCCTTTTTTCCTCAAAGAAGACATTCGGGATTGAATTGCTTATCTCTTCTATCTCGGAGTAAAGCTTGAACGGCATATCTTTCTTTCCTTCCCTGAGCGATGCCCTTGCCCTGATTATCAGCTCATTTATCTGCTGCGCTTTTCTTTTCACCTCATTATATGCGCTGTTCAGCGTGCCTGAAAACTGCCTGTTCAATGCGTTTAACTGGTCATAAAGTTCCTTGTTCCATTTTAGCTTCTGCTCCGTAAGAATGTGCCACAGCTGGACATAAGCCTGCTCTGCCTGCTCAAGATTTCCCCTGCTTAAGTTTGCCTTTATGTTTTCAACCAAAGGTGAAGGCTCAGATTGAGGATACTGCCCGCTTTCGTCAATTTTTTCAGTTCTATCTGTCTGTAAACCCAAGTCAGAAAGCTCTCTATCCAAAAACTCATCTATATCCATTTTCAACAGTTATAAATATGAAAGGTATCTTTTCCAGAGCTCTTCTATCTTGTTTTCAGGGGTTTTCTTTTCCCTTGCCTTTCTCAAAAACTCCTCCCTTATGCCGGCAAGGTTCTGCTGCAGGTATTTTCTCCACATGCCCTCGATATGCTCGTGCGGCACGTTTTTCTCCTTTGCCTTTTCGTAAAACTGCTCTTTTGTAATGAGGTCTTTTGCAAAGCTTTTTTCTCTTGCCTTGGCATTTTTGATGCCTTCCTTGTAAAGATAGACATATGGAGTAGTAAACTTGTACTCAATGCCGAAAACCTTTTCCTCAACCAAAAAATCAACTAATGCCTGGACGCTTGCAGCAGGCATTTTCAGCTTTTTTGCTGCTTCCTCAACAGATATTTTCCTGCTTTTCTTGACAAGCTCAAGCAATTCATCGGCAATTGTCCTTAATATTGTGTCATTGCCTGGCATATTGCTAAATTTGGCTCAATGTATAAAAACTTTAGTTATTGTCTTTGAGTAATAACTAGCAGGTTCCAATGGAATCCTGCGAGGTTATGTTGTACAGCACAACATGCTCAAAATCAAGCTTGAAATACGGAAACTCGTCCCAAATGCCTCCTCCTGTGGCAGGGTTTGTTATGTTGAAAAGCTCGCTGCACGGCACATCATTAAGGGGGTTTCCTAGTATGTAATCAGCATAGCTGTCAATAACATCAGATGGAACTATCCTGTTTGGATTCGCTAATGATTCGATGCCGCAGCAGGCAGAAGGCTCAATTGTGTTTGTGAACCTCATAAGAAAGCTTGGCGCTTTTGAGTCCTGCCAGTGCACATAAGTCCCGTTTCTTACATGCTCCCTGACTTTTGTGATGTTCCACTGGCTGAACTCAACAGTTGATTTTTTGACATAATTGGCATAATTTCCACCTGTATTGACAAGGTAGTAAGGGTCAGGCAATCCTTCTATGCCAAATGACGACTTTATTGTGGAATTTTTTTCCCAGGATGCAATGCCTGATTTTACTGCAAAATTAACAGCCATAATCGCATCTATGCTCCATGGGCTTGTTTGGGTTATAGAAGCATTAATTATCTTTATTGTTGTATTCACATTCAGCGTGTCCTGCGCTGTTTCAGTTATTTTATTGCTCCAGTTTGATAATGAATTATTCTCCATTATCGCTTTTCCTGTGATATTGTCTATGGGAACATTGCTGATTGTGCCGTTCATTGCCACCTCATAAAAAGCGGAGTCAATATTAGGCACAAAAGAGCCTGTTTCGTTCATGTAAAAAATAAGCGACAGCACTGTTTTGTATGAAACAGCCCTTAAAATTGTTTCAAAATAATTATTCTGCAAATCGCTGACATAGCTGTCTATTGAGCTTATTCTTGAAGCAACAGATTGCGTGTCTTTCTTCAGGCTTATATCTGCCTGGGGAGTAAACACAAGAATGAAAACTGCCATCAGGGTTATCGCGATGAATGTGAAGAATATCCCTTTTTTTTTCATGCCCATTCTTACCTCTCCCATACAAATACCTCTGCCTTGTAAGGGCCCCACAAGTCGCTTGTTGTTTTGTTTACAATGCCGAAAGTGAGCTTTTTTGCTGCAAGCAAAATTGTTGTGCTGCTTTTTGACTCGATGTGCTCTGCAGAAGGGGTTTTTGGGTACAGAATAGTGCCATCAATCCATACCTCGTACCTGAACTGCTCCGGCACTATTCCTTTTGAGACATTCTGGATGAATTTTTCAGCAGTATCCATATTGTTTTTTGCATAGAACTCGCCTATCTGCTGCAGAAGCGAATTGTCAGCGTCTGTTATTACACCCTGTGCCCACAGCTGGCCGCCTATGCCTGCATAAGGGTTGTTTAATTCCCTTATTTTCTTGTTGGAGAGAAAATCCATCAAGTCGTCTGACAGCAGGCTTACCTGCTGAGGCTGCGGCGCATTGACATACGAGGAGGTTATGAGAAAAATTCCGATAACCAGCACAGTCAGGCCTAGCACAGCATCCAGTATGAAGAAAAAACCTCTTTTCCCGAGAAAATTTTTCAAATTTTCTGGGCCACGAAAATCTTTGATTTTTGTTGGTTTAAACGGCATTTTGACTTATGCACTTTAAAGAATTATAGTGTATATATAGTTTTTTATTTCTGGCTGCAGGGAGTGCCGCTCAGGTTTATGCTTGGGGACCCTATGCCCTTGTAGCTGTTGTTGATAATCACAATGTAACCCTTGTCGTCCTCAAAATATATGCAGAAGTCGCTTTCTATCCTCAGCCTTCTTTTCAACTCATTATAGCTGATGTTTTTGAGCTCATTGACCTTGCTTATGTTCACCTCATTGTTGTCGATAATCCTTATCAATGCATTTTCAGAGCCAACTTGCTTTATGATTATTGACGCTTCTTCATTCAGTCTGCTGGCTTTTGCGTTCGGGTTTGTGTTTAGCAGAGAGTAAACCACAAAAAAAGCTGCCATGAAAACAATTACTCCCAAAGCAATGTCTATCGACCATGACTGGGATTTTTTGCTTTTAGCCATTTCAGCCGCATGCCGCAACAACAAGCTTTACAGGCTTGCCGTTGTAAACGACAATCCTTGTCACTTTGACTAGTGTGCCGCTTTCGCAGCTGATGCTTGCCCCTATCTCTATTTTTAGCTGCGGAGCTCCGGACGGGCATATTATATAATGAGTTGAATTGTAATCGCGAGCCCAGCCCGGTTGCGAGTTGTCGCAGGCTGCTTTTGCTGTGCTGTCATAGAAAGAGCATCCATTTTGTCCGTCGCACGCAGCGTGCACAATGCTGTCTCCAGCAAAAGTGCAGTCCGCCTCGCAGGATGTGCCAAGCACTAAGCTAAAGTTTGCTATTAACTGCTGATTTGGCTGGAGCTCAATGCTCTTAGCTTGTGGTGTGTAATCAGCATGGGAAGCAACCAGGCTGTATGCACCGCAATTTATCGGGCTTATTGCATATCTGCCTTGGGTGTCTGTGGTTGCTGATTTAATAGCTGCCGAGTCCTTAGTTGCGCTTACATCTGCCAATGCAACAGGTTGATTGTTTTGGTTTTTTACTGTGCCTGTTACCGAGCTGTCGCAATCGCTATCCTGGCAATCAGCCAAGCCATCACCATCATTGTCTAAGCCGTCTGTGCAGGAGTATTGGTTTTCCGGCTTTGCCTGGGCATTTGGAGTCCATGCATTATCGCCAGCTGTGCCGGTGCATGTAACTCCTCCGAATTTAGCGCCAATTGTCGAGTCTTTGCATTCACCCCACTCATGCATGTGGCACCACCATTGGGCATTGCCTGTATTTGATGCTTGAGTATCTCCTGTGCTCCAAACACAATCATCTACATTATTTGTGCATTCCGCCCCGTAATAATCTGGCTTGTAGAATTCATTGGCATCATCACCACAACATTGCCCTGTTGCCAATTGTGATTTATGATTTATTGGATTGTTGTTGGCATCGTAACAAGCGCAATTTGGCTTAGAGCAGCTTGAAGGCGGACAGGCAGAGCCATCGCTATTAAAGAAATTTCCCCCATAGCCTTTGCCTGCGTCTTGATGGTTTGGCGGATTCCATGTCCATGAATAGCCCGATGTTGCATCAGAGGCGCAGTTCAAGCACACATAATTTGAGTTATCGGCGCTTGCACAATTACCTCCAGCAGCATCACAATAAGAGCCGGCAGCGCATTCAGTTGAATCGCAAGCATTTCTGTTGGAGTATTGGCATGCATTGTTTGCGCAGCTTTCTATCTTGCAGTCGTCTTGCACGCAATTTGCTGCAGACTGGCAGCATAAAACTCCATTAGGGCCGGTTTGCCCTGTGCATACTGTGTCTTGGCAATCCGTCTTTGCGTTGCAGTTATCGTCTATTCCATTATTGCAAATTTCTGCTTTGCTTGGATTTACATTCACATTATTATCGTTGCAATCGCCACCGCCTGCAGTGCATGCTGGCGGGCTTCCTTGAGTTGCCATTCCGGAATCGCAGTAGTTATCATTATCATCATCGCATCCTTCATCTATCACCCCATCACAATCGTTATCGGTTCCATCGCAGGTTGTTTCTGCCGATTGTGTAAAGCTGCAGCAGTCAGGGTCAGAATTAGCGCCTTGGTTGGCATCTTTCCTGCCATCACAGTCGTTGTCCAGGCTGTCTGTGCAAGCTGTTTCTGCTGCTGTTTTTGTCGAGTCAGACACCCCAGGCGAATTTTCGCACAGGGAATCGCCGCACTGCGAGTCAACTCCGTCGCCATCAGCGTCTGTTCCGCTGTTTTCCCATTGGCAGCCTGAGCTGCAAGACTGGTATTTTGAGCCTGCGCATTGCGTTTGGCCAGATGAGCAAGGGCCTTGGCTGATGCAGGAGCCTGCGCAATTAACTGTGCCGCAATTTCCGCATGATTGCCCGTAATCTACTGGTGTTGGTATGCTGCATGAGCCGTCGCAATTAACTGTGCCTCCGCATGAGCCGCATGATTGCCCTGTATTTGAGTCGCAGCAGGCGCCGCAGTCTTGTTGGCAGTTAGCGCAGTTTTCGTAAGTCCTGTTGTAATTATTGCATACAAGACCCGAGCTACATGAAGTTCCTCCTTCAGCATACCAACATACTTCCTCGTATCCTAGCGCAATACACACAGAACTAAACAGGTCTCCGCAAATTCCGTTGCCGCAGTTTGAAGCAGGAGCAACAGAATCAGTTCCAAATCCAAAATCGCCTCCTGCGCCACCTGCGTCACCGCTAGCGCCGTCGCCTTGAGTGGTACCACTAGGACCGCCGCTACTATCAGCCGCACCGCCTCCAGCATCACCGCCGCCAGCATCTGCCAAAACAAAATTGATATAAGAAATCGCAAGTGCCAATATTAGGAAAAATGCTAATATTTTTATTTCTCTCATTTCAACCTCTTTTTACAATACAATAAGTATTTTACAAATATCCTATTTATTTACCTACAGGAGCGGTTAATATTGGTACCATTGTTTTCATTAATTCGACAAGTCCTTTTGTAACTGAATTAGCATCATTAAATGGGGGCTTCTCTTTGTTAACCTGCCTGTACAAAAATTCCATTTTTCTGTCAAGGTACATATCAATGCCTTTATTACGCCAATACCATTCGGAAAATCTATCTCTTTCGAACAAACTGCTTAAGTCAGCTTTTTCCAACATATCAAGCTCATCTTTCTTGAGTTGGTCAAACATCTTATACACTATCTGCTGAGCATCTTTTACTTTTCCAATTAAAGGTTTGTTAAGGAAATCGGCAAGTTTCTTTGGAGAATAAGGAAAACAACGTTCCAATGCTGAAAACGGTTCTGGATCTATAGCATATCTGTAAAGAGGTTTAGTGTCATTTGTATCCTGTATATTTATACCTTTTAAATGAGGGAAATAAGCAGGACCATATAATGTAAGATGATTATGGGTGTATTTGCTTCCATTTGTACCGCCACCTTTACCTACAGGTTCGCCTCTTTGGACATATTGGTTTATTTTAACGTTAATTTCTAGCACATGGCCATACAACGTCCTGTAACGAAATCCATGGTCTATTATCACATGATTTTGCTTAGGATTTACCCAAACTACATATCCGTCATCTGCTGCTACAATTGTTGTATTAGCATCTGCATCAAAATCTATGCCTGCTATGCCCACCTTATGAGGTTCTCTGCGGAGATGTCCTTGAAAATCTTGCCTCCAATCAATATTAACTACAGGAGCACATCCGGAACTTCTTGGATATAAAATTTGGTTTTTTCTTAAGGTTTCTGTTAAATCAACAACTGCTTCTGGCTTTATTCTTATACTTGGCCCAACAGTTGCGCAACCAGCTACAGCAGCTGCTAAACCTACTATAAACAAGCTCTTTTTAAAGCCCCTTCTTGAAGTTTTGGCTGGAGCTGCTTCTGATCCATTTACAATTTCGCCTAAGTCTTGCTGCGGCATTTTGCTCTTAAAATCATAAGTAAATACCCTTTTTAAAGCTTTCGGTTTTTATTATTGAATAGTAGTCAAAATATCATGATTTATTTGCTTCTTCCAGCAATTTTTTGCTTTCTTCATCAAGGCCATTAAGCTTGGCAGCTAACTCAAGATTTTCAATTGCTTTGCCTTTTTGCCCAAGAGCCATATAAGCCTTGCCAAGCCCTTTATAGGGAAGATAATAGCCCTGCTCATTGCTTATAGCTGAATTAAATTCTTCAATTGCCTTGCCATTCTCATTAATATAAAGCAATGCAAAGCCCAGCAAGCTTGTGCTAAAGCTGTGTTTTGGGTAAAAAGTTGCCAATCTGGCGTTTTGCTGCGAATTGGCAATGTCCCCCAAAAGGCTGTAAGTTAGCGACAATCCCGCATAAACTGTATCGCTCTTTGCAATCGTTGAAGCAAATTTAAACTCATTTAATGCTTCTTCTTTTTTGCCTAAACCAATGTAGAATGTGCCCAAAGTCAAGTGATTTGGCGGATAACTATCATTAAGTTCTAAACTTTTCTGTGAATTTGCAAGCGCTTCAGGCAGATTGCCCTTTAAAAAATAAGCGATTGCCATTTTCCTGTAGTAATGGTGGCTGCTGTTTGCATCTGTGGCTAACTGGGCTTTGGCCAATTTTATAGTTTCGTCATACAAGCCTAGCGCATTGTAAGTGTTTAACAGGTAGCTGACAACAGCAGTGTTTCCGGGATTTAAATCATAAGCCTGTTTCAAGTTTGCATAAGCCCTATTGTAATCTTCCATGCTGTAATAAGCCAGCCCCAGCCCGTAATATGTGCGAAAATCGACATATCCTGTTTGGAAAGTCTTGTCAAAGTTTTGTATAGCCCCTTCATAAATTCCCAATTGCAGGTAGGAATGCCCCAAGCCAATGTACGCGCCATAATTTTTTGGCTCTTTCCCAATAATTTTTTTATACTGCTGCAGCGCTTCCACATATTTGCCATTGCCGTACAAATCAGAAGCCAGCTGCATCATTTCAAGAGTATTCGGCTCTATACTCTTTTGCTCTTTGCCTTTCTTGTTCTGAATATTCAAAATTAAAACAAGAATTATAACTAAAATAAAAAGAAGCAGGCCTAGCTTCCTCTTAGGGTTCATCTCTTTTTTTCGCATTAGATGCACAAATTCGTAATGAGATATAAATATTTTTCTATTCCTTGCATAGCGCTAGCTTTTGCCGTAAACAGAGTATCCTGCAAGCAGCTTATTTAGAAAGCCAAAGCATTTCAATCTATCTTCCTCAACCGTTATGCTGTTGCACGCCATAAAGGCTGGCTCAGCTTCCTGGTAAAAAACCAGCCTGAAAAAAGCCGCACCGGCGTTACATGCATATTTTTTCGCAACATTTGCATCTGAAAATATTTTATGGCAATCATTGATGAATTCCGATATCACACCGGGCGATAGGGCGCTTGAGCCGTGTCCGACAGTTATTATTGCGCTTGCCGCGAAGCCTACCCCATAATAACAGTATTCATCATCAATTTTTTTACAGAAGTTAATGATTTTTTTGACAGGCTCCAGGCTTGTGTTGCCCTGCCACAGCAGCTCCTGGGAATAGCCGTATGGAACTCCAATTTTGCATATAAAGTCATGCTCTCCAAATTCAATGCATGACTGGAAGTCAGCGGAAAAATTTTCAAAATTTATGTCATTTTCAATAAAAAATTTCTCGTGGGCTCCTCCGACAGCGCAAAGATTAGCAGCTCTCGCGTCATCCGTATAATTATAAAGCAGTTTGCACATATGCAATGCTTCCGAAACATTGCCATAAATTGAAAAAAACCCATGGCCAAATCCATGGTAAAAATTGAGGACGCCGGGATTTGAGTCAATTTCGAATTGTCTGCCGAATTGCCTAAACTCCTCTTTGCTTAATTTGCCCTTGTTCTTTGTTACGTATCCAATTGCCAGTCCGTGCTGGCATCCATACGTGCAGAACGGGTTATTTCCGCATTTCAGGAAGCTTTCCTCAAGGCTGTTCTTTTGAGCAATATTAAAGCCAAGGTCATGCAATAAAAAATGGCAGTCCCAGGAATTTGCACTATTTTTAAGGGCATAACTCGCCAGTGATATTTCTTCAGGGGTTTTGCCTGCAAAGGCTTCTATAAATTTTTGATAACATGATATCTTCAAATCGCTGCTGAACATTTTGCAGATTTCTGAATATCCAATCAGTTCTGAGGTCTCAAAATTGCCATTAAAAAAAATGTCCAAGGAACTGCCAATCAGGTTGAATATTTCAGTTTTTTCAGCTAAATCGGATTCATTGTTGTATAATTGGGCCAATAAATTGATGCTTTTATTTAATTCATTGTATATATGGCTTCTGTATGAATTATCCTTTTTGCCTATAATCTTCAAAAATTCCAGATTTTTACCGTAGCTCCGGACTGAGCCATCAAAAGCCTCATGGCTCTCGGCTCCGTATAAATCAACGGCGGATTCCTGCATTCTTTGAGTAATTCTATTTACGGTTTCTTTATTAAATATGCCGAGGTATAGGCTTATTTTCTTAAAATCAAATTCAAATTTGCCGTTTAGCCCAGCAGAAGTGGTTACTGGGCTGTATTCTTTATCGTGGGCTGCAGCTATATTAAGATTTGCTATCAATACTATGGCTAAAATGATGGCTGTTTTCTTCGTTTGAAGCAGGTTCAATTTTGTCATTTGCAATGATTCTTTGGCAGCATTTTAAAAACTCTCGGATAATTATTTTCTAATTACTATAGCCAATTTTTGAAAATTCCTGCAAACAGTCATTTCTGAATCTTTCCTCAAGCCTGTAGCAAAAATTCAGCTTTGGGCTTAATGATGCGGCATTGTTATAAAAATAGTCCAGGTATAAAAAACATGCTCTTCGGTTTTCTTCATTGCCTATTGACTTGCAGGAATGATATATATCCGTAAGATTTCTGTTATTGGGGAACAAAAGGGAAAAGAAAACATATCCTAGGTTGCAATTTATGCTGGAAGAGTTTATATAATCCATTGCCTTAATGCATTCTTTTAATGAGGTGCTCAGATTGGGATTCTGCTTATGCTTTTGGCTTATTATGAATACCACACCCGCGCCAACTCCTATTGAGCAAAAATCATCCTTTAGCAGTTTGCAATAGCCATTGACGCGCTTGGCATTTTCAAAATCTGTATCACCGAGCCACAAATTCTGGTAACTGTAGCCATACCCAAGAAAGCTAATGCACGCATTTTTGTATCTTCCAAATCCGTTGCAACTCCAGTAGTCTTTTAAGAAATTTTCAAAAGATTGGCTGCTAATATAAAAGAACCTTTCGTGCAATAACCCAATTACGCAGGCATTCATAAAATCAGGATCTTTTTGCGTCATAATCCTGCATTTATCAAGGGCAATGCTATAATTTTCGCTTGATTCGTAGAAATAATGGCCAAACCCGTGCGCAATAAGCTCAGTTTTTATAGGCGCAGAGCTTCTCGTGGCTTCCAATTCATCTCCACTAACTGTTCCATTTTTCTTTAGCATGTATCCCTGTGCAACTCCGTGCATACAGCCCGATAAGCAATCATCTATCATGCTGCACATAATAAAACTGTCTGCTAAATTTCTGTGCAGAGTTAAGAATATCCCTATATCATGGTATAAAAAGTGGCATTGCAGCTCATTGAACTGGCTTTTTACCGAGTCAGCTGTGGAAATTAGAAGATCCTCCCTATCGCTAGGTATGCTGTATATGAATTTTGAATAGCACCATGGCTTTAAAGTTTTAAAATAACTGCAAATGCCTAAAAACTTCTCACGATTATGGCCCGCAAACAGATAGTCAGTCAATTTATCTGCTGCATAAAAATTAAAACTTTTTTTAAAGCCTTCAAGTTTTTCAATTTTCTCTGAAAGGCTTATCGGAGGAGAAAAAGTCCCATTATAAATGCCGCTATGCGAATTTGCCGGTTCGGCATTGTATGCCAGCAATACAAGGCTGATTAACAGCAGAATACCGCATTTATCTCCTATATTGTTGAAACGGTTGGGAATTAGCATTTCCTTTATCCAATTAGCAAGTTAATTAATTATTCTACTCAGCTGCAGGGATATATTAAGATAGTTGCTTCCTTTTTCCGCATCTCCTTTTTTAAAATAGCAGTCGCCTAGGGAATGGTAGAAATCGGAATTGCTGGAATTAAGGCTGATAGCTATTTTAATTTGATTTATGCCGTTTTCATAATCTCCTTTTCCACAATATGCTTCTCCTAACGCCTTATAGTAAATTGAGTTCGAGAAGCCGGGCTGATAAACCCTGCCAAGGTGCTCTGCTTTCTTTAACTCTGCTATGGATTCATTATATCTTCCTTGCTTCACAAAGCACCAGCCCTTCCAGGCATATCCCCTTAAAGACGTTTCATTGAGCCCTATAGCATAATCAAAATTTTCAATAGCTTTATCATAAATTCCCATATCGCACAGCTTTATGCCGTTTTTTATAGCCTTGTCAAAATTTTCGCTGTTGTTTTCGCCATTTTGCTGCAGCAGTACCGCAAAAAAATAGATAAAAACCAGTAAAGTAAAGGCTAAAAATAAGAAAATAAAGATTCGTTTTGTTTTTTGCTTTTGAATGCGGTCAAAATGATGGACTATATGCATTGGATTGTGGCCTGCCCTCACCAAAGCGTCCTTAATTGATTCCTGAGAATATCCTTTTTTTAATTCTTGCTTTATGTACCATATTATTCTTTCATCAGTATGAATTCTATTTTCCTCATTAGAACGGCTTAAGGGCCGGTTATTATCCACAGCTGCACCTCTTTTTTGGAATAGTTTGCAAGTTCTTATAAAAATCTTTCTAACAGCTATTTGTTGATAGGAAGATTTTTAAACAAAGTTTATTTTTTGGCGCATATGGCCTATGCACATGGGGAAAGTTATACTGCCCCAAAATCAGAAAGGACAGGAAGAAGGGATTTTATTGTAGGTGGCTTGGCAGGATTAGTTATTGCCGGTTCTGTTCCAAGTGTTCCCCAAGCTCATGCACAACCACCACAAATATCCCACATGCAGCATGTCCAAAATATGGAAGGCAAAACTAATGAGGAAAGGGGAATGTATGTGGTTAATGCACTAAAGTCACTTGGATACGAGCCAAGAATTGAAAGATACTCTTCATGGGGCATAAAAGGCTTTAATATAATTTTCGAAACTGGCACAGGCAAGCAAGTCATTGTTTTTACTTCCCACTACGATGCATTTCCTGGCTCCCCTGGCGCTAATGACAATGCTTCCAGTGTCGCGGTTTCTATTAACGCATACCAAGAACTTGCAAAACAGGATTTAAGCAATGTCAAAGCGAGATTCATAGTTTTCGGCGATGAGGAGAAAGATTTAGTCGGCTCAAAACAGCATGTCAAGTCAAAAGATAATTTAGAAGGGGTAATTGGAGTGTATAGTATGGAACTGAGCGGCATAGGGGATACCTTGGTAGCCTGGGATGTCACAAGCAAAAAATTAATGGGCAGCAGAATTATGCAGGTACTCGACAAAGTTGTTCAAAGCCAGGGTCTGGAATTATACAAAAAAATTGATAGAAGCAGGCTGCCCAATGCCAGGGGGTACCAGTCTAGCGACCACGTGCCTTTTGAAGATAAAGATATAGACGCATTTGGTTTGACAATAATGACGTAATTGTGGAAAGAACATCACCGAGATGGGCTAATTACCATACTGAATTTGATAAATCTGAATCATTAGAACCAAAAGCTATGCAGCTAATGCAAGACGTTGTTATTGGTGTAATAAGGGAGTTTAATAGGTCAAAATAACCAACAAAAAGAGCTTAGTTCTGCAATTGAATGTTTGTTGATTCAAGCATGACTGACAGTCAAATCAACCGAAACATTTAATATTCTTTTAAAAAAATTGAATATATGGTGAAAAAATTATTAAAAAGCCCGGTTTATAAGGAATTAATTTTTATGGTCTTTTATGTTCTATTTTTTGTCCTGACTTCCTCTTATAGGCTGGATTTCTTAATTTGGCTTGTTAACATTCCGCTGCTGCTATTGGTGTACAACAAGCCCTTAAAAAGGGCTGCAATGCTGGCTCTGCCGTCCGGCATTTTAGCGGTTGCCATATCCTTTGCATGGGTTGTGAAGTACAGCTGGAGCGCTTACATAGTGTCTATAATATTATTTTCAAGCTTTCTTTTTTTATTTGCCGTGCTTTTCAATATATTATCAAAAAAAATTAAAGGCTTGCTGCGGATTTTCACCGCACCTTTCATTTATGCTGCATTGGTGATTATTTATTCCTTCAGCATAATCAACAGCTACTGGGCAGACTGGTCTATGTTCCATCCCATGATGGCTCCTTTAATCTGGTTTGTCGGCAGCATCGGAATCACTTTTTTAATAGTCTTGATGCATTCAATTGCTGCGTTTTATGTGATAAATAAAGACAAAAAGGTGCTGGCTACCGGAATTATTCTAGCTTTGATAATGCTTGGATGTTTTGCCTATAGCCATGCTTCTGAGCCAGCAGGCAAAAAAATAAAAGTTGCGCTATTGCAGGGCAACTTCAATGAAAGCTGGGGCTGGCGCCATTTAAATGCCAGGGGAATTGTTTTTGATGTTTACAAAAATTTATCAGTTGAAGCCTCAAAAAGCGGCCCGGATATAATAGTATGGCCTGAATATGCAATAGCAGATGATATGCTGCAGGATAAGAATCTGCTAAGCAGCGCATCAAGCCTTGCTGAAAAAACAAATTCCTATTTGGTTATCGGCTCCTTAAGATGGCATGACTCATTTTATGAAAAAGAAAGGGCCAGGAACGATATTGCCCTGGTTTTTGCACCTGACGGAAAACTAATTGATATATACAGCTCAATAAAGCCAATTCCATTCGAGAAGTGGGTTTTGCCGGGGAATGAAACTAAAATTTTTAATACAAACATTGGAAACTTTGGCATTTCATTGTGCTACGAAGAAACCCAGAATATTGCAAAGGATTTTTCCGTGAAAGGCGCAGAATTTTTGATATCCTTGTCAAACGACCAGGTACTGGAGCATACAGCTGGTTTTTATTTAATAAGCTTGTATCCGAATTTAAGGGCTGCTGAAAACGGAAAATACCTGATAAGGGCAACAAACACGGGCATAACAAAAATTGTCAATCCTTATGGCAAGACAGAAGCGCAATTGCAGCCATACACAAGGGGCATTTTGATTGGGGATATTTATTTAAATGATAAAACTGCTTTTTACACCAAATATGGGAATTTGGTTTTGTATATTGTGCTGCTAATGCTGGGATTTTTATTTCTAAAGGAAATATTAAAAAACAGGAAAACTGCCTAGAACTGTCTGACTGCCTCTCTGTCTCAAGCTTTTTCGCTATTGCGTTGGAAGCGCTGCCCAGTCTGCAAATGCCGCTTTGGGCCAAAAGGCTTAAATACAAGCTGTATATATGTATATACAATGATAGAAACCAAGACAGTGCAGAGGTTTGGAAACAGCGGCCATGTGGTGCTTCCGAAGATATATGTAGGCAAAAGAATCAGGTTTGTATTAGGGCCCAAGCCCTTTGAAGATATAAAATTTGAAGTATTGGGGATTTTAAGGCAATACCTGGAGAATATACTGGGCATCTATTTGTATGGCTCTTATGCCAGGAATGAGCAGGCTATAGATTCAGATGTGGACATTTTGGTGGTTACAGGCACAAAATTAAAAATAATTGAAAAAATAAACAATTTTTCGATTGTTTCCGCAACGATAACGGAGCTTGAAAGCATCCTGGATAATAATGCAATCCTGCTGCTTCCCATACTGAAAGAGGCAAAAACAATAATCAACCCAAGCTTGCTGGAAAAATACAAAAAAAATAAATTTACAAGTAAAAATACCAGGCCATTTATAGATAATACAGATTATGCTTTAAAGCTTAATGAAAAGGGATTAAGCTTAAATTTTGAAACAGGAAGCCTTGTTTATTCTTTAATTCTTAGAACAAGGGGGTTGCTGATGATAAAGCTTATCTCAAATAATAAGCTGTACTCCAAAGCGTCATTGTTCTCTTGCCTAAGGAGCTATGGATTTTCACAAAGCAAAGTTGAGGAATTTTACAGAATCTACAGCAAGGAAAGGGATGGCATAAGGGTGATTGAAAGCAGGATAGTGACAAAAAAAGATATTTTAAAATTATTGTCCGCAGCAGAAGATTTATTAAAAGAAATAAGAAGCGCATTGGCATGAGCAAAAGAAAATTTAAAAAAGGCATTAAAAGCATACAAAAAGAGATTGATGTCCATAAAAGTGTAAAGCTGGAAAAGGCATTGGAAGAGGGAAACATTGAACTTGCTGGATACTATGAGAAAGAGATTAAAAGGCTGGAAGAGCAGCTGTTGGAAAAACAGCAAAAATTACTGCCCAGAAGCAATAGGTTAAAAATTAAGAAATATTCATAAAAATATTTAATTACCTGCTGCTGTCGCTCTGCCTCTCAATCTCCATCTTTTTTGCTATCGCGTTTGATGCGCTGCTCATCCTGTATGCGCTCATTATCTCTTCAGCAAGACTATTGACAATTGACTTCTTTGTGTTGAAAGTCCTGTGGTATGCGCCTTGAGTCATGTGCTTGAGCACCAAGTCAACCCTTCTTTGGGGAGAGCACTCGACTGCCTTTGGGTACCTTGCCCCTCCGTATTCGATTGTGATTATTTCTTCCCTCTGGGCTGCATTCTCCAGTGCCTTTACAAAAACCTTGATGGGATTTTCCTTTGTTGCCTTTTCAATCTGCCTGAACGCCTCTTCAACAATGTCGTAGGCTGTCCGCGCTTTTCCGGTGATATGGCCGCTTGTCTTGTAATGCTTCTTGCCCTTATGCCCCGGCACCATGATTTTGTTTACCAGCCTTTCAACAATAAACACCCTGCTCTTGTAGAACCTGTTGCCTGCATACCTTGCGCCTGTCCTTGGGACAATTCTCGGCTTCAGAGTAACATAAGGCTGCAGCCCAAGGTCGTCAACCTTGATCCCTTCCAGGCTCCACCTGTTGAAAGCTTTTATTTCCGGCATTTTTTTGTTTGATTTATTTCGTAATTGTTTTTTAATGAATTTTTTATTTTAATGAATTTTTTATTTTAATGAATTTTTTATTTTAATGAATTTGTTTTTTAATGAATTTTTCAGTATCGGGTTTTTGTTATGATTTAGGTAATGTGAATTTGATGTTTTTGTTATTTTGTTTCTATCCTTCACAGCGCATTATAAAAAATTATTTTTAAAAAACCTTGCTTATTTCCTTGCCTTTTCTATCCTTCCCTTCAGCAATGCATCCAAACTTTGGTCATTTACCTTTATGACCTGCCACCTGACTCCTGGAATGTCGCCTTTACTTTTGCCCATTGCACCCCCGATGCACTCTATGATTACTTCATCATGCTCGTCAATCATCTTTGTTGCACCGTCCCTTGGGCAGAATGCGGTAACCTGCTTGCCGTTTTTGATGAGCTGCACCCTTACGCATTTTCTCATTGCTGAATTCGGCTGCTTTGCCTCAAGCTGCACCTTTTCCAAAACAATGCCTCTTGCCTGTGAAGCTCCTCCAAGCGGATCAGAGCGCTGCTTCAGCCTAAGGATCCTTCTGATGTATGGCTTATAGTGCCATCTGCCGTCGCTTCTCCTTGATTTCAGCTTCTTGCCTGCGTTCAATCCTCTTGATTTGTTTGACATATTGGTTTGGTATTATTGTTGATTTTTAAAGCTTGCTGTATTTTAGCTACATGACTTTTATTTCATTTATATCAAAATACCTTCTTACAATGCCGCTCAAATGGTTTCATTGCCCTTGCTTGCGTGTCTTTTGCGCTTATTATGAGGTTGTTGTTTTCCTGCTTTATGCCCGACAGTTCAATCGGGTAAACCATGTTTCTCACAAACTGCAGCACATCGCTGCTGAACTCAACAAGCTTTACTTTCTTTCTCAGCTTGTTCTCCATCCTTTTTATATTGATGCCGTTTTTCCCGATTGCTTTGCCCATCTCATTCTCTTCCATAACAAAAATAAGCCTGTCATTGGAAATGCAGTCCTTGACTTTTGCGCCTGTCATGAACTCAAAAAGCGTTATCAGCTTCATTGACTCAGA
>JACPMU010000068.1 GCA_016185865.1 Candidatus Woesearchaeota archaeon
AATTCCGAACATATTTGCAAAGCTGCTTTACGGCAGCAAGTTCCACACTTTAAAGCAGGCAAGAGGCCAGCAGGGAATCGGCATAAGCGCTGCTGTTTTGTATGCACAATTGACAACAGGAAAGCCTGCAAAGATAACCTCAAGAATTTCTAAAAAAGAGCCGGCTTTTTACTATGAATTGAACATTGACACACAAACCAACAAGCCCATGATAGCAAAGGAAGAGACAGTTGAATGGACAAAGGAGCATGGGACAAAAGTAGAGATTGACTTGGAGGCAGAGTACCTCAAGGGCTCGCAGTCTGTTGATGAATACCTTAAGCAGACTGCAGTCATTAACCCTCATGTTACCATTATTTACACAAACCCGAAATCAGAACAGGTTATTTATGCAAGGGCAACAGACAAGCTGCCTGCTGAGCCGAAGGAAATCAAGCCTCACCCTTATGGAGTGGAGCTTGGAATGCTCATGGACAAGCTGAGATGGACAGACTCAAGGACTTTGCAGAGCTTCCTCACATCAGAATTTTCAAGGGTAGGCCCGGGAACTGCAAAGGAAATATGCGAGCATGCTGCTGTCCTGCCAAATACAAAACCAAGCTTAGTGAGCAGGGACATGGCAGAAAAGATACTGCATGGCATCCAAAAAACAAAAATTATTGCTCCTCCTACAGACTGCCTGAGCAATATTGGCGAAGAGCTGCTTGAAAAGGGATTAAGGAAAGAGATAAGAGCAGAGTTTTACTGCGCAACCTCAAGAGCACCGTCTGTTTACAGGGGCAATCCTTTCATAATTGAGGTGGCAGTTGCATTCGGAGGAGAAATTCCAAAAGAGGAAAAAGCCAACATACTCAGGTTTGCAAACAGGGTTCCTTTGCTTTACCAGGAAGGCGCATGCGCAATGGCAAAATCCATAATGGAAACAAACTGGAAGCCCTATGGATTGCAGCAATCAGGCGATTCAGTCCCTTTTGGGCCTGTGGTTATACTGGTGCACATGGCATCTGTTTGGGTTCCGTTCACAAGCGAAAGCAAGGAGGCAATTGCACATTACCCTGAGATAATAAAGGAAATCACCCTTGCTTTGCAGGAATGCGGCAGGCTGCTTGGCACATATGTAAGGAAAAAATACAGGATTTCAGAGCAGATTGAAAGGGCCAATATGTTTGAAAAATACATTCCTGAGATTGCAGCCTCATTGTCTGTTCTGGCAAATGAAAATAGGGAAAAAATATTAAAGGGGCTGCAGAAGATGCTTGTCAGGCCTGAAATAAAAAAGGAGATTGTCGAGGAAGACGCTGATGATAAATTGTACAAGATGGAATTCGCAAAGTCGCAGAAATCGGAGATTTCTGAGAACCTAGAAAATTCATAGAATTTTCAAAGTAAGGAAAATCAAAATGAAGAAGCAGGAGAAAAAGCCGGCTAAGGAACTGGAGTCTTTTGGAAAGAAGCTTGTTGTGGACATTGACAAAGGCAGAAACCCTACAATAGAATTTTCTTTAAGGACACTGAGCAATGTTGTCTATGACACAAAGACAAAAACACTTGGCTTGGGGGAAAAGCAGCAGCAGAGGACATTCTTCAATGTGGGCCACGCAAAGAAATTCGTGCAAACTTTGGAAGTTGCCAAAATAAGCAAGACTCTTCTTGATGTGCAGAAGCACGCAAGCCTAAGGGATGTCTTTTACATGGCAAAGAGGACAATTCCCCAGTCAAGCATCAACATTGTCGATGACCAGGTTGAAAGCGACAAGGCAATAGAGGATCTGGAGCTGATAACTGAATGCTCAAGGGAGCAGCTTAACATCAATGCAAACAAGATGGGCAGCGTTGCAGGCAATGTCGTTATTGAGGATTCTGGCGACACAATAAACTGGGCAAAGCTTGGCTCAGGAGGGTGGAGCATTCCGTCAAATGTTGAGGAAATAGAGTTCAAAAGCGTCAAGGCAAAATACATAATCTATATGGAGAAGCAGGCTGTGTGGGAAAGGCTGCATGAGGACAAGTTCTGGGAAAAGCAAAATTGTTTGATTGTGACATCGCAAGGCCAGACAACAAGAGGCATAAGGAGATTATTGCAGAGGCTTTATGAAGAGTACAAGCTGCCTATTTACGTTCTTGCTGATTTTGACGGGTGGGGATTTTATATTTATTCTGTGCTGAAATTCGGCTCAATCAGCCTTGCGCATATGTCAGAGGAGCTTGCAATACCAAGCGCTAAATTTCTGGGCATAACGGCTGATGATGCAATTAATTATGACCTTAAAAAGCATTTCATCAAGCTGAAGGATGTTGATTACGCTCGATTAAAGCAGATTGCTGACTATGACTGGTTCAAGAAAAACAAAGGATGGCAGCGCCAATTCAAGATGATGAAGGAGTTTGGCGCAAAGCTTGAAATACAGGCATTGAGCTCAAAAGGCATAACATTTATATCAGACAAGTACCTGCCTGAGAAGATTAAAAAGCAGGAGCTTTTGGACTAGTATTTTTAAAAAATAATTTATTTATTGGAATGCCCATATTGTAAAGGGCAAGAAGCACTAAAACATTAAGCTCATTAAACATTAATAAAAAAATCAATAAAATGGCACAAAAAAGCGAAGAAAAACCCAATAAGAATACACCGGCTTGCTGCATTGGCTGCGTCCGATGGGAAAAATTCGGCAAAAACTGCTATTATTATTGGGAAGGCAAGAAGCACTGCACTATGTGGACAGGCTCCTGGGACGAAGCCTTGATTCAATGAGTTCTAATATCAACACTTTTATAAATAATTAGCTTAATTCTTTATCTTCATGGGCTAGTAGCTCAGCTTGGAGAAAACTTGTTTTCGAGCAAATAGAGCGCCTGCCTTCTATTTCAAACCCTTTGGTTTTGAAGCAAGCAGGAGGTCGGGGGTTCGAATCCTCCCTGGCCCGCTTTCTAAATCGCAAAGTTTTTAAACAGGTAATTCAAGGAGCTATAAATTAAACAAAAGGAGGTAACACAATGGGAGATTGTTGCTGCGGCATGTGCTCAAAATGCCATGCAGGCAAGTACATAGTGTTAGGATTGGTGTTGGTAGTCAACCAGATGTACCTTGGATGGGACATATGGGTTGTGCTTGGAGTATTGCTTATATTGAAAGGAATACTCAAGTGGGTTAAGCCAAACTGCCCGCACTGCGAACCTATGCCAATGAAAAAAGGCAGGAAATAAGCCTGCTTCTGGTATAATTAAATTTTTATAGAACAGATTTTTCTATGCTTATCTATGAATTCGATAAAGAAAGTCCTTATCACAAGGCAGGGCAGGAAATTCTACGCAAAGGACCTTGGGCAGGATCTGCATACCCAATACGGCTATGTAAAAAAAGAAGAGCTGAAAAAAGCTAAAGAAGGGGACTTAAGAAAATCCAACACAAACAAGGAATTCTTTATTTTTAACCCGTCCTTTATAGACCTGTACAGGAAAATAAAAAGGGACGCGCAAATTATCCAGTTAAAGGATATTGGGTTGATTATTGCAGAGACAGGCATCAGCAAGTCAAGCAAAGTCCTTGATGCAGGCTCCGGCTCCGGCGCATTGGCTTGTTTTTTTGCAGCAATAGCCAAAGAAGTCATATCCTATGAAATAAGAGAAG
>JACPMU010000071.1 GCA_016185865.1 Candidatus Woesearchaeota archaeon
ATACTCTTTCCACAAAAGTGAGACTAAAGGGTTTTTGGAGCGGTTTTCTGCCAAAAAAAATGCAAAAATCACCCATGTTTGGGACTTCAAATTTCCTTTGAAGGCAATTTTTTCATTTCATCGACGGCAAATCCATAGGATAAACGCCAGCTGCTTTAGGTTTGAGCAAAAATAATTGTTTTATCGACGATAAAATAAATGTTGCCATTATCAAAACATTTTTAAATAAAGTTCAATTTCTAAACAGCGCAAGAATGGAAATCAAAATTCTCGACGATAAAAAAACCAAGCTCGTTATTGAGGTGAAAGGAGCTGACCATACATTGTGCAATGCAATAAAGACAGAGATTTGGAATGACAAGCATGTAAAGATTGCCACGTACAGCATAAGGCACCCTCAAATCAGCGTGCCCCATATTATTATTGAAACTGACGGGGAGGAAAGCCCCAGGAATGCATTGATCAATGCTGTGCAGCGCCTGCAGAAAAACGATGCAAGGTTCAAAAAAGAATTTGCATCAGCAATCAGATAATCTTTTTCTTTCTAAAAGTTCGTATAATATTAAAATTATATATGAAAATAATTCTAAAAAGCAATCAAAAAGCTTATAAATTCATAGTGCCTAATTACTTCTATGGCATTCTTCAGGATTAAAAAAATCAAGGGAAAAGAGTACGCTTATGTTGTTGAGAATGAGTGGAAAAGAAAGGGCAGCAGGCAGAAGGTAAAGGGATATCTGGGCAGAGCATACAGGCTTGATTTAAAGAATAATGTTGACTTTCTTGAATTTTTAAAAACTGAGAATTTTCAGAATTATGTTGAAAGCAGTGAAAAAAACAAGATAATCAGCGACTTGATTGAGTGGGAGCTTTACAGGTTTGGCGCGGATAAAAACATATTTTCAATAAACTTAAACAATAAAAAAATACAAAAAAGTAATAAAGACGTTGTTTTTCTCATTAATGACGGGTTTATGTGCAGTTTTACCTTGAAAAACCTGCTTGAATTTGGAATTGAGAATGACGAGCAGGCTGATGGATACCGCTTTGCAAGGGCTTTTGTTGAAGCAGGCATAAAAGTTCCGCAGGAAATTTTCATAGGATTATTTGGAAAGTTATATAAAAATGTGGAATAATGCTTTAACCATGGTAAAACTAATTGGCTTGATTTTGATTGTGAGCAGCCTGCTCTCGCTCATTGCAGGAGCTTATATTGATGCAAGATACGGCAGCAGCCCGCAGATTACAGGAAATGTTGTGTCAAACATCCTGACACAGCCGAAAACCGGGCTTGGCTTTTTTGATTATTTTGAAGGATTCGCTCTTTCATACTCCATTATCAGCCTTATCATGGGCATTGTGTTTTTGTTCAGGGTGTGATGCTTCTTTCTAATATTAAAATATTAGTATGATATTTAGATTCATAAAGAAAGATTTAAATAATACTATTAAAATAATAGTAAATAATGGCAAAAATATCAAGCACAGGAAAGCAGTTTACTATTACAATCCCAAAAGAGCTGATGAAGATGATGGGCTGGGACGAGCATACTGAGGTGGTCATAAGCAAGTATCCGGGAAAGGATATTTTGTTTATCGAAAAAATCAGGAAAAAATAATCACAATTTGCCAGAAATCACTGTAAATCAAAAAAGAGGTGTACGATGATACGCAAGCTAAATTATAGCTCTAAATCACAGGCAACGATAGAATTCCTGACAACATATGCCTGGTTTTTTATAATTATTATAATAGTAATATCAGCTTTGGCATATTTTGGAATCCTTAGCCCGAGCAAATTGCTGCCCAAGAGGTGCAGCATGGGCCCGGAAATTGCATGCTTAAGCTTCATTATAGGGCAAACAGATGCAGGCACAGGGGTTTTGAGGCTGAGATTAAGAAATAATATTCCAGAGCCGATTGTTGTTGAATCATGGGGGGTGTCCAGCGATGCCAAAACATCTTTTTCCTGTTTGCAAAACCCAGTTGCAGGAACCTGGCTTAGCGGTGAAATAATGGATGTGGAGTTCACAGGCTGCAACAATTTGGAATCAGGGTTGCTGCTTGGTGACAGGGGAAAAGTAAATGTAAAAATGAGCTATTACCTTGCAAGCACCAGCAGCACCTTTTCCAACAATGTTGAGGGCGAGGTTTTTACAACTGTAACAAATGTCCAGGGCCTTCTGACACAGCCGCAATGCTCTGACAGCACAGACAATGACAGGAATGGCTGCATAGACTATTCAGGGGGGGATACAGGATGCAGCAGCGCTTCGGACACAAGCGAAACTGGGGGCGCATGCCCGCAGAATGGCGGAGGAGGATTGGAACTTTATTGTTTTGTATCAACTGTCTGCTCAACCACTATTGTGTTCGGGATGTCTGCTTTGAATGATGCCCTTGCAGAGACTCCAGGCTCTGCAAATTATGACTACAAGGCATGCTGCAGGGCAACTAATGACACTTTAAGCAATTCCTGCGCATCGCCTGATTTTGTTGCTTTCCACCTTTCCGGTTCAACAGCTGCCCATGTTGAGGAAAATGCACAGCCGAACTACAATGTTGATGTCTGCCTGTCTGGCACAAGCAGCACAGTTTCATGTGACTATACAACTTCAAGCTGCTTAGCAGATGAGACTTGTTTGGCAACATACTCTGCAGTCACTGATGCTCATGTTGGAGACTGCGAAACGCAGCCTTTTGCCAACAAAATCTGCTGCAAACTGGTGTGATAAATGGATGAAAGACTTATTGGATTCATAAGAAGAAGCCTTGAAAGCGGCCATGGCATAAACAGGATACGTAAAGCTCTGCTTGATGCAGGGCACGATATAAAAATTGTTGAAGAGCACATAAGCCATATTTCAAACCCAAAACAAAATCACGAAAAACTCAGGATATTCATCAAAAAGCATGTGGAAAGGGGCTCAGATATGGAGAAGATAAAGCAGGATTTAGTCAATGTTGGCCATGACATAAAAATTGTTGAAGAATACATAAGCCACGAGCTCAAAGTTAAAAAGAATAGAAAATATGCAGTGCTGTTTTTGGTTGCAGCATTGGCTGTTTTGGTAGTGATTGCAGGCATTTACTATTTTCCCGCTTCAGCAAAAAAAACAAAGATAGTTGCAAACAATCCAGAAGAGGCAGTGGCAAGAAACCAAAAAGATATAGAGAATTTCAACAAGGCCTTGCTGAGCAATGACCCTTCATTCTGTGATGCGATATTGGATATCAGCCTCAAGTCAGAGTGCCAAAAAAAATTTTTCCATAACGCTTCCAATGGAATTCAAGAAATTAACATATCGGCCAGCAAAGAACTGCTCAATAAAGCGCTTATCCAGCATAACATAAGCATTTGCGCTGAAATAAATGATTATGATGTCCAGCTTCAATGTGAGAAAATTTTGAAAGTGTGATGAAAAATGAGAAAAAATACTGGTAAAAGCCTAAATGAAAAGGGTTTTTTAGCATTAATACAAAAATGCAAAATAGCGCCAGATCTAAAAAATATTAAGCATATTTTTATTATTTTTGCATTATGTTTATTTTTGCTTACCTTTGTTTTTGCAGACGGCTGGACAGCATCCCAGCCATCACATGCAACTCTCTATACTGATACAATAACAAGCAAAGATCCAGGCTCTACTGTCAACATTGCTGACACACAAGGTTTGTTTGTAACTGGTGACATAACCACTATTGGCCGTGTCGGCATCGGGACGACTAATCCTGGAGGCCACTTGCATTTGTCTGCATCCGAGCCACTTTTCAGGATACAAGCGACACGGGCTGATGACCCAAGAAGTTACTCTATAAGCAATGAATATATTGATACCACGCAAGGGCAAAGCCTTTTGTTCAGAGATTCAACAAGTGGCACTATTCCGATGATGATATCAAATGACGGCAACGTCGGCATCGGAACAACATCGCCAGTAGCCACAAATGGTGCATGGACTCCAATTGTACAGCTTGTAGGAAGCGTACCTTCTTTTTCTTTATCAAGAAATACAGGAGCAAACCAGCGGATGTGGGACATAGCAGTCGGTACTGGAGGGCTCTTACAGTTTTTTGATGACACAGGTAATGCAAATCGGATGGTTATTGATACAAACGGCAACGTCGGCATCGGTACGATGATACCCTCAAATAAACTGCAAGTTAATGGGAGAGCTGGATTTATAGCTTCTTCAGCCGGTGCCGCTCCGATCTGGGGATACGCATCCGATGGAACTACCGCCAATGTAAAAATTGGAAGTATATCTAGCGATAACTCTGGTATACAAATGTTTCTGGCTGATGGGACAACAGAAAACGTCAGGATTCATACTAACGGTGATAGCTGGTTTAACGGCGGCAACGTAGGCATCGGGACTGCAAGTCCTGGTACCAATCTTCATATTGCAACCAACGGAGCCACTCGATTGCGGCTTACCACTGATCCGGCATTCTACAACTGGCAAATTGCCATTCAGGACCACACCTCGGGTGCTCTTGAATTCACTCCATCAACTGCTGTAGGCGGTTCAACTTTCAGCACTCCCGCTGTAACAATTCTAAATACCGGCAATGTTGGCATAGGGACTGCAAGTCCGGGAGCAAAGCTAGTAGTTGCGAGTGGAGGGAATACTGCAACCTCCTATACCGAAAGTTCATACAGATCAAACTGGGGGAACCAGTGGTCAACTTAGATTCAATTACGTGAATATAGCTACTGGAGCTGTCCAAAACGCTGATACGCTGGTGTTAAGCGCGGGCAACGTCGGCATCGGGCTGACAAATCCAAGTGAAAAACTGGTGGTGTTTAACGGAAATATTCTGCTCACAAGAGGGTTATCAGGAGCAAAACAAGGGCTTGTTATATTAAGTTCAGGTTCAACCTCATCCCCACCTTGCGATGCAACGATACAGGGTGCGGTTACTTATGTACAGAATCTGGGAGCGAATAACGGCCACTTTTTTGGGTGCAGAGGAACTGGCGGAGGCAGTTACCTGTGGGTGCAGCTTGATAATTGATTAGTGCAACAAAACAAAAGCTTTAAATAAAAGAAGTGTTCAGGTTTTAAAAATGCTTGAAAAAAAGAGAAATAAGTCACAAGCAGCCTTGGAATTTCTCACAACATATGGCTGGGCTTTCCTGATAATTATAATAATGATTGGGGTGCTTGCCTATTTTGGAGTTTTGAGCCCCAGCAAGCTGCTGCCAAACAGGTGCAATTTTGGCCCTGAGTTTTCGTGCCTCAGCTACCAGATATCTGCAACAGACAGCACTTTTAAACTAAGGTTGAAGAACGGTTTGGCTGAGCCGATAAATGTGGAGTTAATTTCTTTATCAACAGAGGGTGCTACTGCATATTCTGGCTGCACTCCGTCTGGGTTTAGTATTCCATTTAATTCTTGGAAAGCAGGCAATACGACAGACTTTGTATGGACAGGCTGCACAGGAGGAGGCTTAGTTGCCGGTGAAAAGGGAAAGGTTTTGGTCACAATAAGGTATCATCCCGTACTTAGCGGCGATGCTTACTCAAGCGAGGTAAAAGGTGAAGTATTCTCCAGTGTTATATAGGCCAGCATAAAATATTTTCATAAACCTTTTAAACAAATGTAATTACCTTTTCTTTATGGCTTCTAAGGTTCCAAGGCACATATCAATCATTCTTGATGGCAATAGGAGATATGCAAAAAAGCTCGGGCTGCAGTTATGGAAAGGCCATGATTTTGGAGTTAAGAAACTTGATGAATTATTTGGATGGTGCATAGAGCTAGGCATAAGGGAATTGACCCTTTACTGCTTCTCAACAGAAAACTTCACAAGGGCAAAAAAAGAGATTGATTATTTATTTGGCTTGTTCTGGAAGGAGTTTGAAAAGATGAAGCAGGGAAGAGGCATATTCAAGGATAAGGCAAGGGTAAACGTGATTGGCAGAACCGATATGTTTTCAAAAAAAATGCAAAAAGCCATGCTTGAAGCAATGAAAAATACAAGAAAAAACAGGGCATTGCTCGTCAATTTCGCACTTGCATATGGAGGAAGGCAGGAAATAACTGATTCCATCAATAAAATACTCAATAATAAAACCCGCAAAAATCGAAGATTTTTGGGGCACAGAAAATCTAAAGGATTTTCCAGTGAATTAAAAAAAATTAACGAAAACATGATAACCAAAAATCTTTACCTTTCAAGCGAACCGGACTTGGTGATAAGGCCTGGAGGAGAGGTAAGGACTTCAAATTTTCTTACATGGCAGAGTGTCTATAGCGAATGGGTGTTTGTTGACAAGCTGTGGCCTGAATTTACCAAAGAAGATTTAATCAAGTGCATAGGTGAATTTAATAGAAGAGAGAGGAGGTTTGGAGGGTAAGGTATAAAAATTGATGAGTTAGCGAGAATGATTTATAGGTTTATTGGGTTGATGAAGGAAAGGTAACTACTAACCTGTTGGAATCTCAGGTGGTGGAGCAATTGTTGGTTTAGGCTTTTCAAAGGAGCATTCATCTTTAACTTTTATTGCCACTCCCATTCCTACTTGATTAGGTTCAAAATCATCGTCGATTTCCACTTTAAACCATTGTTGTGACTCAGGGTTAAAGAAATAAACTTTTTCAATTTCACAATTACCTGGCAAATCCTTGATTTGAACGTCTGCCATTTCTGGAGATACAGTTAATAAGTTCCATCCATCAAATAATTTTACTTCACTTAAAGGGGCAAAATCCGATTCGTCAATCTCTGCTGTCGTTTCCTTTTCCGAATAGATCCACATTGCATGATTTCTAAATAATTTTTTTTCTTCATTAGAATATTTTTTTATATGTTCTTCAAATTCGTTATTAGGTCCAATCTGATAGTATCTTTTTTCACTTGGGTCAAACCAATAAGCCGCTATGTACGGACTGGAAAAATCATGCTCTAGGATGTCATCTGTATAGCTTATAATGTTCCAACCCTTTCCAATATAAACTTGATAATCTTGCTGAGATACAGCAATGTTAGGAAGAACTATCAACGACAATAACATTGCTACTATTAAAGTTATTTTTTTCATTTCAGTTATTCAGGAAACTTGGGCGGTTGTGGAACATTCTCGGCTCCGCTTTTCTGTTGGTTTTGATTGCTGGGTGGATTAACATTTCCCGAACTTTGCTCATTTGTAGATGTCGTACTTGGTGATGCACAGGCGTTAAAGAGAAACAACCCTAATAGAAGAATTAATATCATTGCAATCAATTTTTTATTCATTATTTTATGTAAATAT
>JACPMU010000065.1 GCA_016185865.1 Candidatus Woesearchaeota archaeon
GCCAATTGAAGATGCATGAACTTCCTCATTTTCCTCCCACATTCCGTTATCTTTATCATGCCAGTATTCAATACTTTGCAGATAATAAACAAGCTTTTGCAGAATTCTTTTATCATTTTCATTTCTGACAATTTTGATTCCTTTTTGCTCCAAATCGCCTATCCTGAACAATAATGCGCCGATTGCATCATTCTGCTTGTTGCCCCACTGCTCCCAGATTTCCTCCATTGTGATTGGGTCATATCTTGCATGGATATACTGGAAATGGTGCTTTGGCTTTTCTCTTATAGCCCAGTCTATTTTGTACTCGTGCTTTAGGAGAATATCAAGCAAAGCCCTTAAGGTTTTCTTTACAATATTGTATTTTTGCGCAGCCTCCAAGCCAAGAGTTGCATAAACATTGTCCCTAATCCATGCCAGATTATAGCCTGTCTTGACAGTCATCCTGCTGGCTGCAAAAAGCCCTGTTGGATACTGCATTTGCTTTAGTATTTGGAGTGATTGGTTAAGCATTTTAATTCAATGGAATTGAAAATCCATACATTTCTGCGAATCTTTTTACAAATCTGTCTGCTTGGCTGCATATCACTTGGGTCATTTGCTTAGTTCTTTGGCCTTCAGTAAGTGAAGATGCAGCAAAAACAGCAAGATCCAATAAACGCCTAACCTCTTCTGTTAGTTCTTGGTATTCTTCAAAATCAGCGATAGGTTTCTGCAGCGTGGTTATCATAAGGTAGCCAGCATGAGCCAAATTTAGCAACATTGAATTCGTTGTATAATCAAAACTTCCTTTTTTCAGCACAGCTTTCATATTCGGACTTGGAGATAATTGGAAAAGCTCGTTTGTTTCTTTCATTTTTAAAACCTTATCCAGTTTATCCGCCATATTGCCAACCGGAATAAAGAAAGGATGAGCTGTAAAATAAATCAATGCTTTTTCAAAAGGATCCGGTTGGCTATCCATTCTAGCATTAACTCCTTGATAGAAAATTTCATTTAATCGCTGAATATCTGCCGCAGCGCCTTCCTGCAATATTGCAGGCTGCAGAGCAGCAATGTAAGCCAAGTCTCCCCTTAACCCGGCATTGTAAAAATTGCCAAGTCCTATATCATTATGCTTTAGTTTTGCAGATAATTCATTGGCTCTCCTTTCCAATTCACTAGGATTTATCATATGTTTTTCGTAAGAAATCCACTTTATAAATCTTTCTATTTTGTTACTACTAAGAAGTTTATAATTAATAAAATTTAAAAACTAGCTAATTTTCCATGTTTTAATGGTGGATCAGAATGGTTATCTTGGCATTGTTCAACAAAGTGGTCCTGGTGTTTTTATTATAAAGCCAACTACGCTAGCAGTCATTCGAGCAGGGGAAGGGCAGGATGCAAGACACTTATATATTGCGCTTTTAGGAACAAAAACCCAATTAGAGTTAAAAGCTATTTGCTCCAGCAGCAAGCAGGCTATGTTGCAATTAACGGTCCAAAAGGAATAGACGGAATTTTTCTCAGAACGCCTGATAAAGATTTTGATAGAAACAAAGGTCTTGAAGGAGTTGTAGAAATATTGTCAATTTTAGAAACCTAGCGTAAAGTATAATACACCCTTCTATTGTCCTTTCCCTTGTTCTCAGCCTTGACAAACTCTACTGTGCCTATCTCAGCAAGGCTCTTGACATGAGTGCCTCCATCAGCCTGCATGTCTACTCCGGGAATTTCAACAATTCTTAGGGTACGGACGTCCGGAGGCAAAGCGCCTGCAAGCTTTACCATTCCGGGTATTTTCATAGCTTCGTCCCTGTCCATGTAAGACACTTTGACAGGCAAATCCTGCTTGATAATCTGGTTGACTTTTTCTATGTATTGCTTTATTTTTTCCTGGTCAAATTCTGCCATGTTGTAGTCTACTCTTGTCTTGTCCAAATCAATCTGGTTGCCGGTGATTAAAACATTGTCTTGGGAGTGCATGACTGCGCTCAGCAAATGAGCTGCTGTGTGCATCTTCATGAACCTGTATCTCCTGTCCCAGTCAATCTTTCCCATAACCTTGTCGCCAGCATTCAATCCCGGTTTTGCAACCTCGTGGCTTATCCTGCCATCAGCTTTCCTAACTGAAACAACAGGGTACTCTTCATTATCTTTAATCAGAAACCCAGTATCATATGGCTGCCCTCCGCCTTGGGGATAGAAGGCAGTCCTGTCCAGAACAACAAACTTTTCATCCTTGACACTTTCAACAGCAGCTTCAAACTCCTTAAGGTAGGAGTCGTTCATGTACAGTGCGGATTCCATTTTAGCCAAAAATAAAAAGAAAAAAGAAGAAGTATTTAATCCTTAGCCAATGACTGTATGGCTTTCAATGCCACAACAATTGCAGCCGGTGTCACAAAAACCGCTATGTTCACCACAATGTCCTGCAAATAGCCCCCGATTACAGGGATTATAACAAGGCTTGATCCAACTGTTCCTGTGATGAGCAATGCTGCTGCAGCCACAAGGAATGGCGTTGTTTCTCTCTCGGTTACATTCAAAAGGCCCACTATCAAACCTAGCACCACCAATAGCAATACTAGCCAGCCTTGTAAGTTTTGCCCAAGATTACCAGCGAACAGGCCTATGACAATAGCTATCAGTACACCGATAATAAAAGCCCACTCGCCCATTTTGCTTCCCATTTTTATGCTCCACCTCCATATTTTATCAATTAAGAACCAATTTTAAAATATTGAAATTGAACTTGTATTTAAAATTTGCGGAAAAGCCAGGAAAATGCGATTGCCAATGCTTTTTGCCCTTTGGGCATATGGAAAATAATTCCGAAAGGTTTATATAGTGGTTTTCTCAAGAGGGTATATTCTAGGTGCTACGGAGCGCTTAGGAGGTGAAACTAGATGGAAAAGCAAATAGGAAATTACTCCTTTATCATTGGGGTAATAATAGCAGTAGTGCTTGGTTTGGCAGCGCCGAAGCTGGGAACAGCAACAGCATGGCTGTGGTCATTGCTGGTTGTACTCGGGCTTGTGGTGGGTTTCCTGAATGTGTCAGGAAAAGAAACCAAGGAATTCTTGTGGGTTACGGTTGCTTTGGTAGTGGTTGCCTTTGCAGGCAGCGCCCAGATTAGCTCATGGAGCAATGTTGAACTAATTGGCCCTTACTTAAAAGGAATATTTGATGCCATATTGGCATTTGTTGTTCCTGCAACAGTTGTTGTTGCGCTTAAGGATGTATGGGACTTAGCAAAGCCAAACACATAATCTTTTTCTTTTTTTTATTTTTTTTATATTAACATATAAATAGTAATCTGCGTTTCTGGCTATTATGAAAATACTGCCAAACATCGAAATCATAGATTTAGCCCTGTACTTTAAAGCTACGCTTGTTATTGCAGATATTCACATAGGCTATGAGGAAGCCCTTAACAAGCAGGGAATACTGGTTCCAAGGCTGCAATTCGAGGAAATGATTAAGAGAATGGAAAAGGTATTTGGCATGTTGAATAATAAGAAGCTCAAAAGAATTGTTGTCAACGGCGACTTGAAGCACGAGTTTGGCACTATATCCGAGCAGGAATGGCGGAATACGCTTAAATTCATCGACTTGCTTGCAAAGCACTGCAAAGAGGTTATCCTGATAAAGGGCAATCATGATACAATATTGGGCCCAATAGCTAAAAAGAGAAATGTTAAGGTTGTGGACAGCCTGGCTGTTGGCAAAGTGCTGATCACTCATGGAAACAAAGTGCCTGGCAATATCAAAAGCTATGATACCCTAATAATAGGGCATGAGCATCCTGCTATTTCGATTAGGGAAGGTCCGAGAGTTGAGCAGTTCAAGTGCTTCCTGAAAGGCAGGTACAAAGGCAAAAATCTCATAGTTCAGCCGTCTTTCAACAGCATGATTGAGGGCACTGATTTGCTTAGGGACAAAATATTAAGCCCTTTTCTGCATCAAAACCTGGATAATTTTGATGTTTACATTGTTGAGGACAAGGTTTATGAGTTTGGGAAACTTAAAAAATTTAGGTAGAATCACCCCTTGTATATCTTCCCAAGCAAATCGCTCTTGGTAATCAATCCAATCAATTTGCCTTCTTCCGAGACAACAACAATTGGATAATGCTTGAGAAGGTTTGAAACCACCTGTATTGAGGTTGTTTTTGACACTATTGGGGGGGATTCCTGCATTATCTCTTTCACTATGGCTGCTTTTGACTTAAGCAATGCATCAAGAATTGTTGATTCTGACACCAAGCCTAGTAACTTGCTGTGGTCCATTACAGGCAATTGAGAAATCTGGAATTTTTTCATCTTGGCTATTGCTTCCTTTATAGGCATGCCCGGGCTTACGCTCACTATCCTGCTTGTCATGAGCTGCTCTGCCTTGACTTCCTCCTTTTTTTCAAGCTCGCTTAATGCTGCAAATATCTTCCTTGTTTTTGTGTACGTTGGGTCAATCCTGCCTGACTCTATCTTTGCAATAAGTGACTGGGAAACTCCTGCACGGTTAGCAAGCTCTGTCTGCGTCATTCCAAGCTTTTTCCTTATTTTCCTAACTTCCTCCAACTCGTCCATATAAGGAAGTAGTACTAGCCTGTATTTAAAATTATTCCTTTTGGAATATTTCTTTCACAAAATTATTTAAAAAGCAGGGGAAATATTGCATATTATGAGTTATTCTGACCATGTGAGGTGGTAAAATGGCAAATATAACATATGTTACAAGCGAGAGCGTTACAGAAGGGCATCCTGACAAGATATGCGACCAGATAAGCGATACTATTCTTGATACCTTGTTCGCGCAGGACCCGTATTCAAGGGTTGCTGTTGAATGTTTGACAACAACCGGATTAGTTGTTGTAGCAGGAGAAGTTACAACAAAAGGTTATGCTGACATACAGGGGATTGCAAGGAGGACTTTGAAAGAGATAGGCTACACAAACCCGCAGTATGGAATTGATTGCGAGGATGCAGGGGTTTTGGTAAGCATACACGGGCAAAGCTCTGATATTGCGCAAGGTGTAAATGAAGCCTCAAATAAGGAACAGGGAGCAGGCGACCAGGGAATGATGTATGGGTATGCAAGCAATGAAACTCCTGAACTGATGCCATTGCCTATAATGCTGGCGCACAGATTGACTATGAAGCTGGCAGAAGCGAGGAAAAGAGGAATAATAACTGATCTTGGGCCTGACGGCAAATCACAGGTAAGCGTTGAATACCATGACGATGTGCCTAAAAGACTAAGTGCAGTTGTAATTGCGCAGCAGCATCTTGAAGACATAAGCGAGGAAGAGCTTAAGGAAGAAATAAGGAATAAGGTTATTGAGCCTGTCTGCGGCAAATGGATTGACGAGAATACAAAAATCTATATCAATGCAACTGGAAAATTTGTCATTGGAGGCCCTGAAGGGGATTCAGGAGTTACAGGAAGAAAGATAATTGCTGACTCTTATGGCGGAGTTGGCAGGCACGGCGGAGGAGCTTTCTCTGGCAAAGATCCAACCAAGGTTGACAGGAGCGGAGCTTATGCTGCAAGGTATGTTGCAAAAAATGTTGTTGCAGCTGGTTTGGCTGACAAATGCGAAGTTCAGTTGTCATATGCAATAGGGATAGCGCAGCCAACATCTGTCAATGTTGACACATTCGGGACAAACAAGATTCCTGAATCAAAAATTATTGAGCTGGTTAAAAAGCACTTCAAGCTGACTCCAAGATGGATAATTGACCACCTTAACTTAAGAAGGCCAATCTACAGGAAAACAGCAGCCTATGGCCACTTTGGAAGGGAAGACCCTGATTTTACATGGGAAAAAACAGACATGGCAGATACTTTAAGGCTTGAAGCAGGGTTGATTAAGCCTTTGAAAGCAGAAGCAAGAATGATTTATTGATTTTTAATTTTTCTTTTTGTTTAATCTTTCCATAGTCTTGTATTTCGACCAAAAACTTTTTAAAAAGACTTCAATTACGTGTCTTTGAGAATAATGGCACAAGACTATACTCCAAGAGGGAGGGTTGGGAGCTTTAATTACACTATTGTTGGATTTGGTGATAGCCCACAAGCAGCTCTTATGGAAGCAGAGGGAAAGCTACCTTTTCCTATAAGAGAAATTGCAAGTTATGCACGACTTAATACATTAGGTCCTCGCAAAGTACGAGGTAAAGGTCAAGAAGTGCTATATAAAGTTGAAGTTAGATATGATTTACCAGGTGATACACCACAAGCAAAAAAAGAGGCCCAAGAAGTTAAAAGAAAACCGAGCAGTGCGGGCCCTGTTGGAGTGCTTGAGGTTACAAAAGGCATTCGATTGGATGATATTCTTTAAATGGATTTTCCAAAGCAAACACTGGAACTTGCAGATAGGGTTGCTTCTGAAATTAAATCAAGAAGAGGTACAAACCCAGCTAATTTAGCTGCAGGACTATATCAACATCTAAACAATAGATTTGATTATGGAATTCTTGAAGGAGTTGTACAAGGTACTTTTATCAGGTGGCCTCACGAAATCCGAACACAATGGGAATGCATAGAAGCAGGAGTATATGTTTATGCAATTGCCGAGGCATTGGGACTAAATCCAAGACTTATAAGCGCAAATAAATGGAACGGACTTGATACTGGACATGATTTAGTTGATGTTCAGATTAATGGTCACAGAGTCTTAGTTGACCCTTTGAATGACCTGTTTGGAAAAGTAACTTACACTAATGATGGAGCAACAGTTGAACCAAATGAGACCACTCGTAAAACAGCTTTAGCATGCAGACCGACTGTTGAGCTACCTCGTTCACGAATAATTGCAAGAGTAGAGCATCTTAGAAGCGACGAAGGCATTATGGATTTATTACAGGCAGGACAAAGCTATAGCACAAGCCCCATACATTCAATGTTCCTATCATACGATAGAGGGACACAAGTTCTTACAATGCAAGCGCGTGCACAAGCTCCATTTTCTGCTGCAGAATATTTCACGCAGGAATTTCATCTTACAGCAGAAGGAGCAAAGGCTGTAGTTCAGGAACAAGGTCTCTATAAATCTTCAAATTGGAAAACTCTAGTAGGAAAAGAGCCATATTGGAGAAGAGTAATGAATCCAATAGACGACACAGAAACAATGGTATTCTTGCCATTCAAAGCTGCAGGATATCTTAATTTGCTTTTAACAGAATTGTATGGGGCTTTATGGGCAATTAAATTTCCCGAGGCACATGCAAAAAAAGATTATGGCCGAAATTATCTTTTTGATGGTAGGGAATTGCCTTTTGAAGCGCTCGCAATGGAAATTGACAAAGCAAGAGAATCAGCCAAAAGTCCTCTGGAAATGGCTAGGTATCAACAACTTAGGAGAGCTTACATTGCATCAGCATCAATTCATCAGCAAAATGAAGACCAGACTGAAAGAGTCTTGGATAAGGCAACATTTGATAAATTTGTAGAAATGTTAGCAAGGGAAAACGGAATTAATCCAATAACATTTTGCAAAAATCTTCTGGGAAGATTGGGTATGTCAGAAAGTGATATCAGCAAAGCTCGAATTTGGGACCCTTTTGGAATGCCGATGACAGAACTTTTTCCAACACAGGAACTTGGAGAGTTGGTAGATAGGTGGATTGAAGATAAGCTTATAAGATAATTATTTTCTCTTTTCCATTCTTTCCATAACCGCTTTTATAATAATTGGCCAGGCTATTGTTGCATCGCAAAGCACTTCAGCATATCTGCCTCCTCTTGACTTTGGAAGTATTTTTCCCCATGAAACACTTTCCGAGTATGTGCAGCCTGACAGTCCTCCCCAGTGTACCGGCTCAGGGCATATTCTTATTGCATAATGGAACGGCTTGATGTAAGGATTGTTAAGGTCGGTAACCACATATTTTGACTTGTCTTCTTTGTCAACAAACTTAAACCTGATGTAATCAAGGTAAGGGGCAATCTGCTGCGCCCAGTTTCTTGGCACCCCTCCTCCAATTGTAAAAATGCCTGTTTTTTTTGCCTTCAACACCAAGTCAGCGTAATGCTCGAGGTCAAGAAACTCGTCAAAATAAAGCTGCTTTTTGTTTCCAATCTTTCTCTGCCTGTTGAAAAGCGCGAAATCAAGCCCGATCTCAGAGTCAGAAAAAGCCGGAATGAAAACCGGGACGTTTTTTTTGTAAGCGGACTTGAATATTCCCCTTCCTTTTGCAGCCTCGTTTAGCAGCTTGCCAACCTCATGCCCGATTTTGTAGCTGCATGTCGGCTTGCTTGAATCCATCCTGTCAAAAACCTTCCAAACAATCCTTGTCATTACATCAAAATTCTCCTCAGGCTCCAGCGTGTCATAAACCCTGTTGAGTTTTTTTTGCCTTAATTCCTCGTCAGTCATATGGGCAGGGCTCTTAAAATGAGCCATTCCAAGCGATTCAACAAACCCATGAGACATCAAAGCGCCTGTTGAAACAATGCAATCTACCATTCCATTGTCAATCATGTCGCAGATAAGCAAGCTCATCTGCGCCATTGTCATTGCTCCGCTCAAAGTCAATACTTTGAAGCAGTTTTTATCCCGCATCATTGCTTCGGCAACATCGGCTGCTTCCCCAAGCTCTCTTCCTCCAAAAGCAGTCAAGGACATTGAGCTTGCAAGCTCGTCAAAATTCCTTATGTTGGCAAGGTCCAAGGCTTTCAGCGGCTCAAAATGCGCTTTCATGCTTTTTGAATGCAATTCTTTTCTTTTCATTTTAAAACTAAAAGCTAGCGGTTATTGGCCAAATAGGATTTTCGCAAAAACAACGGAATGAAAGGCATGTATTTTTTAAAAATCCCCTCTGGCAAAAACCTTACGCTTCTTATCGCTTTTCTGCAATTATCATAACTACAGCTGCATTTCATCTCCCAGTGGGGATCGTCTTCTGTTATGGAGTAATCCAGAGTTACTTCGTCTCCTTTTTTTATATCTTTCATTGCAACAACAGTTTTCATGCCCCTAAGGCCAGCGTTTGGATTGCAGGAATGATTTATGTACCACCATGGATTTGTCCTCAGGGGGCTTATCCATGTGTTTTCGCCTATTGCCAGCCATCTTGGGCCCATTTTATAAAACGAGCCCGAATGGTATTTGCTGTCCTTCATTATTTTGCCCTGCACAGAAAATATTGCCTCGTTCTTTTTGATATTTTTATTTGCAAAAAGCCCCTTGCCTGTATTTTCTGTTTTTGCAACGTAAACTTTTGCCATATCAAAATCCGAAACAAGCAGCATATATTTATTATTTTCCAAAATTGTGGAATTTGTACCCAATAAGCTTGTAGACAAGCTTTGCAGCAGTAAAGTCCGAGCTTATTTCTTTTTCATTGGGGCAGAGCTCAACAACATCAAATCCAACAACATTCCTTTGGCTGCAGACTTTTTTTAAAAATCTTAAAACCTGATAGTAGCCCAGGCCTCCTGGCTCAGGGGTCCCCACAGACGGCATAATTGACGGGTCCAACCCGTCTAAGTCAAATGTTATGTAAACGTTCTTTGAAAGCATGGAAATTGCCTCGTCAAACCACTTGTCACTATCAACAATGTCTTTTGCCCAGAATATTTTCAGCTTTTTCTCTTTTATAAGCTCGCTTTCCTCAAAACTGAGGCTTCTTATGCCAATTTGCACAACCGGGCATATCTCTCCTGTTCTTTTCATTGCGCATGCATGGCTGTGCCTGCTGCCCTCAAAATCTTCCCTAAGATCAGCATGGGCATCAATCTGAAGCACGCTCAATTCATTGTATTTTTCCCTGAAAGCTTTGGCGATGCCGCTTGTTATCGAGTGCTCGCCGCCAAGGGTTACGACAAACTTGTTGTCATTCAGCAGGTTTTTGATGTTTTTGCAGCCTATTTCAGCCATTTCCTCCGGGGCATAAGCCACTTTCAGCTCCTTCAAAGTGCATATCCCAGCTTCAAAGATATTGCCCATCTCCTCGTCATAAAGCTCCATTTCCGCTGATGCCTTTATGATGGCAGCAGGCCCTTTTTCTGTTCCTTTAATGTAGCACGTGGTCTTCTCGTAAGGAAAAGGAAGGATTACAGCCTTTGAATTCGCGTAATTTGAATAGATGTCTGGTATTTCCGCAAAATTATGCGGCTCTTTTACGTATTCCATGATTGAATGAAGAGAAAAAATCCTATTTTTATAAATCTTTTCCAGCAAAAGAGCTGTTAAAGCGCCTAAACGTGGCTCAGAATTACCTTTCTTGGGAAGTCCATTCCCCTTTTGAGTATGTTTTTCTCGTATTTTGTAGCTTCAAAAGCGTCCGCAAGGTACTTAATGGCCTTTTCCGCATCAAAATCCTTGCAGGAGAAGATGTCCATGAACACATAATCCTGGTCAGGGAAAGTGTGTATACTGATGTGGCTCTCTGCAATCATCACAAAGCCTGAAATGCCCTCTGTGCCGTGCGCAAACTTGTCCAGCCACTTAACTACATATGGCAAGGTCATCTTTGTCATGCCAATCCTGTCAGGCAGCTTATTTAGAATATCATACACCAAGGTTACAGACGAAAGCTTCCTTTTGTTGCACCCAGATGCATCGATAGTAACGTGCAATCCGAATTCGCTCATTTTATGATCACGGTTTGAAAATCCCTCTTTTGAATTTTAAATTAATTATAAAGGTAGTATTTAAATCTTTTCTTTTTTTGTGTTTTAAGACGATATTTTTTAAAAAAAATTTTCAATTTTTTATGCTTTTGGAAAGCAGAAATGATGCGTATTGAATTTCTCGACGATAAAAATTTCCATATTTTTTTATGGATTTTTTGAAGCTCTGCTAATTTTTGGCAATTTGAAATTTTTAAATGGCTTGAAAAATTTATTTTTGGCTCTTTTTGTTTATTTTTTGATTTCAAGCTCACAAAAATGGCAGTAAATCTCATTTTCAGTCACGCTTCTGCCGCAATTTCCGCATCTTTGGTGGTTTTCCATTTTAAATTGGCGGGATAAAGCCCTGCAGCAGCATCAGCGCAAGCGCAACAGCAGCAATGCTGCCGTAAGCTGTTTTGCTCCATTTCAATATCTTGTACCCGTCGAAAAGCCAAAACGGTATCATGTTGAACAGCGCGAGCCACGAGTTTATCAAAAATCCGTAATAAGCCAGTGGCTTAAGCGAATTTGGCAGCTGGATAAAAACAAGCGCCAAAAAAAGCATTGATAATGCTATGTTTACAACAGGCCCTGCTGCTGAAATCCTGCCGCTTCTTGTTTTGCTGATTCTGCCTTTTATCATTACAGCGCCCGGAGCTGCAAATATAAACCCAAAGAAGGACATGGCTACAGCAAGAATAAGCATGTTGTCGAACGACCTGAACTCTGCAAAGCACCCGTATCTCTGCGCAACAATCTTGTGCCCCATCTCGTGAAAAAGAAATCCTATTCCAACTGTCAGTGAAGCAATGACAAACTTTCCATAAAAGTCAGGGGAAAAAACAGGCTTGCTAAGCACGATTGCAAATGCTATCGAAATTGCAGCCCATGCCTTGATGATGTCTTTTATTTCGGCTTCAGAAGTGCTTATATTCCCTATTTTTAATTGATTGGGGGGCATTTTAGAATAATTAGATATCAACAAAAAGCTTGTGCTTTTCCATGCCTTCCAGTTCCTGCAGGATTCTCCTGATCACTGCTTTTTCAGGGTCAGGCATCAGCTTTACCCTGTTTTTCAAGTCATTGAAATTCTCGAAAGGCTTTTCATCTCTTGCTTCTATTATCTGCCACATGTGCTTCTTGCCCAGTCCCGGCAAAAGCTCAAGCTGGTGCATTCTTGTGCTTAATGGCCGCGCATTGTTGAAGAATTCAATGAATTTTTTCTCATTTTTTTTGATGATGTCCTTTATGACAAACTCCATCTCTGATTTTGCGGTTGCAGTCAGCTTTCCAAGGGGTATCTTCCCGACAATATGGTGTACCTTGTCACGCTTTCCGTCCCCAATGTAAACCTCTTCAAAAGACTGAAGATGGATGCCTTTTTTCGGCACTAGCTCCAAAAGCACGAAATGCTCTTTTCCTATGGCTTGCGCTATCGGGGTCTTCATGTACATAGGCCTTTCGTCATAAGGGTAGCCGTTTGGCAGGAAATCCAGCACAATCGCTGCTTCCTCTTTTGACCTTTCCGGTTTTTCAAATTCCATTTTATAATCCCATTGTTGCTGTAAGATTGTGCATCTCCGCTTTTAGCTTGCTGTTCGTGCCAAATTTTTTCATCGAAGCAGCTTTTTCCTGCAGTACCCTGACCAGTTTTGCTTTTTCTCCCATAAGGTATGATATTTTCCTGTTTATTTTGGACCTTGCCAGCCTGTTGCTTTTGATCTCGCCAAAAATCATTGCTTCTTTATTGCAAATGTGCTCCAAGTACGACAAAAGAGCGAATATCCTTGAAACCCAATGGGTGAATATTGGCTCTTTCATCAGCGCAAGAGTTGCTGCCTTCGGAGGAGGCAGTTTTGCTTCCATGTGCTCCAAAAGCTCTGATTCCTTTTTCAGCATTATGCCAATGTCTTTAGCCTCGATTTTTTCCTTGCCAATAACTTTCATTTCCTTGCTTGAGTATTCCTTCAACAATCTTTTGTCAAGCGATACGACTTTTCTTATAAGGCTATAAGCGGTGTATTCCAGTATTTCAAGCTCATCTTTTGCAAGGCTGTTTTGGTGCCTTAGCTTCGAATTGCCATTTGCTGCCTTCATTTTTGGAATCTTCAGCTCATGCAAAAATGCTGTTTCAAGGTAGTAATTTATGCCCCTGAGCTTAATGATGAGCCTTCTTATTGCATGAAGCCTTTTCTTAAGCGAGCCAAGCTCTTTTTTACCGAAATTTTTTTTCTCTATTGAAAATGCCTTTAAGACGGCATTGTGCAGCTCATTAACCAGCATGCGCTTCTTTTTCTCAACTGATGAGTTTTTTTTCAGCAGCAGGCCATCAATATTTTTAATTTTTGAGTACTGCCGTGGATTGAAACTTTTTGCCAGCCTGTTTGACTCCCTTGCCAGGCTCTCATTTAAGCCAAGATGATTTTCGCTTATTGCCCCCGCCATTTTAACTACATAAGATTTTGTCTTTATAAAGATTACGCATAATCAATATTATTTCTTTTCCAAGAATTCATTAATTGTTTCTACAATCTTTTTCATTGACTCGCTGTTCAGAGTGATGGTGTAGCCCTGGACAATGACTTTCAAGTCGTTCATGGTTGTCGGCGCAATGTCAATTATCTTCTGCACGTGCTGCTCCCTTAATCTTGGTATGTTGAGCTTCATTATCCTGCCGAAAAGTTCGTCAGGGTTTTTGAGCGCTGCAACCTGGCCCAAGTACTCCTCTGTCTTGTTGGCCCTGAAATTAAGCTCGCTGTCCCTTTTCTTTATTCTTTCAAGCTCTTTCTTTAGCTGATAAATGCTTATGGGAGCCTCTGAGATAATCTGCGCGTCTGCCATTTTATGCTTTTTTTAAGTGCACTGGATGCACAATAAGCTTTTTTTCCTTGCCAAAGTCATTGATAAATATTTCATAGCATTTTCCCCTTTTGCCTTTTACAATTCCTGATTTTCCCATGAATCTTGGGTGGTACATTCCCTTTTGCACGGCTGATTCAACACTTAGGTACACCCTGTCACCCATATTAAAAGGCTGAAAGTAATTTGTGATGCTTATCTTGCCCTTGCCTCTCTTCTCTTTCCTTAGCCTGTACCTTGTCTTGCGCCTTATGCCCCCGATTCTCTTGACCATATCAATTATTTGGTAAAATGTTTATTATAAAAAGGTTTCTGTTAAATGTTAATATTTAAATTTTCCTTTTACTACTCCCCAGAATAGAAAGATTTATATATCTGCAGGTGCATGAAAAAACCTGTTTTAAAAATTTAAGTTATAAAAGGTGATTTTAATGGGATTTTTAAGCAAACTGAAGGAAAAACTGGGAACAGGCTCTGGCTCTGAGATGTTTGAAGAGGCTGAGCACGGCTATGTTGAATTGGGAACAGAAAGCAGCATTGACAGCGGGGCAAAGCTGATGGTAAGGCCGTTTGTGATAGAGGAGTTTGAGCAAATCAAGCCAATACTTGACGCATTGAGGGAGCGCAACCCGGCTACGATAGCGTTGATAAACATCAAGCCGCTTAAAGACAAGGACTTGGTTGAGCTTAAAAGGGCCATCAACAAATTAAAGAAAACATGCGATGCGCTTGAAGGCGACATTGCAGGCTTTGGAGAGAACTGGATTGCGGCTGTTCCAAAAGGAGCCTATATATACAGGGGCCAGAAAGCAGCCAAAGGCGAAAAGAAAGCCGAGATGGAAGAAGTGGCTGAGTACGAAGAATAAGTTCTTTTATATTCATCTTATTTAGTTAGGAAAAGATGGTGGATAATACAGCGACACTCGATAATAGTCGTGTAACATATCGCAAAACTACCTACGAACATGCTATGCGTCTTTTAAGCTATTTTTCTTCAAGATTAACTTGTATTCGTACCATTGGTGAAACCAACACAGGCATAGGTGAACAGCCAGTTTATGATAGTGGAACAACTACTGCAGGTTCAATCACGTTGGACAAAGTCGTAGTTGAACCACAAATAAAGTCACAAGAGAATAAAGTGATAGACCAGCAACTCCAAGAAATTCTGGACAATCCAGCCTGGCATAGGCTTACTGGCAGAGAAAGAGAGATATTTGTGATGAGTACATTAGGACGGAGGGGTTACTGTAATTTAAGCGGCTCTGATCATTACAATCCCAGAACCCAAAGCCACATATTTATGAAAGACGGCAATTTTGTTGTAAAAATAAATTTCTTAACCGGAACATACACCTCAATGAATGGGGCAATCCCTTCTGATGCGGAAAAAATAATTAAAAAAGCAGGCTTGGCGCCAAAACAACAATAACTATTTTGAATATCTTTTGAAAACCGCAAATTTTAAAAACATCTTATTTTCTTTTGATTTTATGCCGAAAGAAGATGATTTTGAGCACCAGCAGTGCCCGATGTGCAATGAAAAAGCTTTGATTCTTACAGAGAGGGAAACTGAGGTTCCTTACTTCGGAAAAGTTTTATTGTTCTCAATGACCTGCACAAGCTGCAAGTACCACATGGCTGATGTAGAGGCTGGTGAGGAGAAAGAGCCTGTGAAGTACGAGTTCGAGATTTCAAGCGAAGATGACATGAAAGTCAGGGTTGTAAAATCAGCGCAGGCAACTGTCAAGATGCCGCATCTTGCAACAATAACCCCAGGCCCTGCTGCGCAAGGGTATGTGACAAACATAGAAGGGATTTTAAACAGAGTTAAATACCAGATTGAATCTGTAAAGGAAATGGCAGAGGGCGAAGAAGACAGGAAAAAAGCAAAGAATCTTTTGAAAAAAATACTTAACATAACCTGGGGAAAGGAAAAACAAAAATTAATCATTGAGGACCCAAGCGGAAATTCCGCAATAATAAGCGACAAGGCTGTGAAGACTCCTTTGAAAGTCAAGGTCGTTGAAAAATAGATATAAAGCTTTGAGGTTAAATCATGAAAATAGGAATTATAGGGGGATCAGGGCTTGAAGACCCAAGGATTCTGAAAGATGCAAAAGATATTTCTGTTTCAACTAAATTCGGCAATCCTTCAAGTGCTTTGACAACAGGAAAGATAAGCGATGTTGATGTTGTTATTATTGCTCGGCACGGGAAAAAGCACTCCATAATGCCAAGCAATGTCAATTACAGGGCAAACATCATGGCTTTGAAGGAGCAGGGCTGCACCCATATAATAGCAACAACTGCCTGCGGCTCTTTGAGGGAGGAGATAAAGCCAGGCCATCTGGTATTTTGCGACCAGTTCATTGACCGCACAACAAAAAGGGATTCCACTTTTTATGACTCTGAGAAAGTCTGCCACATTCCGATGGCAGAGCCGTTTTGCAAAAAGTTAAGAAAAATTCTCGCTGATGTGGCTACTGAAATGAAGCTAGAACATCATAAGAAAGGCACTGTAATAACAATTGAGGGCCCCAGGTTTTCCACAAAGGCTGAAAGCCACATGTATCGGCAATGGAAAGCTGATGTTATTAATATGAGCACAGTGCCGGAAGTTGTACTGGCAAGGGAAGCCGGAATTTGCTATGCGATTGTTGCGATGTCAACTGACTATGATGTTTGGAAAGAGCACGAAGAAGGCGTTAATATCGAAATGATATTGCAGGTTATGAAACAAAACGCAGAGAATGTGAAAAAATTATTGGTTGCAGCAATACCAAAAATAAATTATGTTGATTGCCAGTGCAGAGAAGACATTAAGACTGCGATTATTGGGGGGTAATCTTATAATCTAATCAATTGCTATTATAGTTTTCTCAGACCTTGCTAACACAATTTCTCTACGATAATTTTGCTTTCCATCAAAGAAAATTAAAACTAAAAATAAATTTTTGTCTAAAGTTCTCAGTTGAGAAACAGAGGTTTAATTTCTTGAAGATTTGGCGGATTTTATTATAATTATTATTATCGTCATAATTATTCCTATAGACGGTCCAATAAAAAAAGCTGTTAACCAAGAAGTATCAAATCCAAATTTGGATGAAACTGTAATAGCTATTGAAATCAAAAAAGCCAATTTTACCGTATCAATTACTTCATTTTGGATATTCTTCATGTTCAATTAAACCGACATTTTAGCATCGCCACTTTCGTATAAAATCAGGATTTTATACGGTTCACTGTACTCAACCTAACTTTTTAAAATATCTATTATTAAACCCATTTGCAATCATAAATTTCAAAATCTTTAATTTTGTACACATTGCTATCAATTATTGGTAATGGGTAAGTTTCAAATGTTGAACCCCACCAATTCTTAATTTCTTTAGAGTGTTTTGAATAATAATATGGTGGTGGGTTATTTTCTATTTTATTAAGAATAAGTGATACAAAATCTTCTTTATATGTACTTGTATCGCTCCAATTAATAAGATATTGTCTAAAAGTAATTTCTCCATTCTTCTTATTAATAGTAAATGTGGATTCTATCCATGACCTAACAAATGTGACATTTAACTCATCAATCTTAAAAATATTCTTGACCTCATCATCGAAACCAGTCCAAAATAAGTTAACATCTACATATACTCTTGCCTCTTTCCAAGATTCTCCATCTCGAGTTTCATTATGAAAAAGAAAAGTATGGTTTATTGTGAATTTATTTTCATATTTTTCAATTGTAGGGTGAACAATAAAACTTCTTGTACCTAAAATTGCTCCATCTTTGCTAATAATTTCTTTTGAATATGTTAGATTTCCATCAAAATACAGTTTGTTGATATTCTCCCCAACTCCAGAACCTTTCCTAACATTTGGATTATTTATTCCGATAGTGGTCTCATCTTTCCAGAAATTATTATTATCGTTAGGTAAAATTAGGTATGGAGGTACCAATTCACTTGCTTTATCTTTACAATTTATTTTTACTGGTGTAGGTATTTTTTCTATATTTGAACTAAACTCATTTTGAATATCAGAAAAAAATTTATTAACTTTATATTTAGTTGAAGAATCTACAACGTAAGAAAAAATCAATAAAGCAATTACAAGGACAATGATACTTTCAATAACGTGTTTAACATTCATATTATCGGGTAATAAATATATCCATATATAAAATCTCTTATTTCAAAAAGTACGGCTGCGATAAAATGTCGGTCGGAGAAAAAGGACGTTTGGTATCAAAGCCTCTGCATTTCTGACCCAAATCAGCTTGGTGTACCTCCCTTAATTTCATTCATTCGGCTCAACAATAACCTTCAAAGAATCCTTTGCATCTGCAACAAGCCTGAATCCTTCCTGAATTTCATCAAATTTCAGTTTATGGGTTATCATATCTTGAAGATTTATTTTTTTATTTTTGATAAGTTCGATTGATTCAATTAAGTCATTCGGGGCAGCACCATAGCTTGTCATTACTTTTATTTCGTTTCTCCAGAAGTCATTTATCGGGATTTCAAATTTTTCATCTGGCCTTGGAACAGCAAAAAATAAAATTATGCCGCCTTTGTCAACGCATTTTAATCCCTGCTGTGCGGCAGCCATTGCGCCAGTGCATACTATAACAACGTCTGCAAGCCTTCCATCGTTGATTTTTTTTATTTCTTCAGCAATGCTTTCTTTGCCATCAAATACAAAATCAGCTCCGAATCTTTTTGCTGCATTCAAGCGGTATTCGTTTATGTCCACGGCAACAATCTTTTTGGTGTTTTTTGATTTTGCAAGAGCTATGTGCATCAATCCTGAAATACCGCTTCCAATCACAAGCAATGTTTGATTTTCTTTTAGATTGGCAAGCCTTTGCGCTCTTATAACGGTTCCTAACGGCTCAATAAAAGTGCCTTCTTCAAAAGAGACATTCTCCGGCAGCTTAAATGTCCCGATTTCAACATTTATTTTTGGTATCCTGACGTATTCAGAAAAGCCCCCTGGATCGACATTGGTTTTGTGCAAAGTTTCGCAAGCCGTGTGATGATTATTCAGGCAGTAGTGGCACTTCATGCAGGGTACATGGTGGGAAACCATGACCCTGTCGCCAATTTTGAAATTTTTAACGTTTTTTCCTGCTTTTTCCACAATCCCTGAAAATTCATGGCCCAAAACCAATGGCGCTTTTTTTATCCTGTACCATTCAAGGACATCAGTTCCGCAAATCCCGGAAGCCATTGTTTTAATAAGAATTTCGTCATCATTGATTTCAGGGATTGACATTTCTTCTATCCTTACATCTTTGTTGTTGTAATAGACTGCAACTCTCATAAAAAGAAGGATAATGCAAGTTTATAAAAAGGTTTTTGATTAAAGATATTCAGATAATTAAATTAACATAAAGGTCCTTCTTCACAGGTACATGTATCACAGTCACCCAAACCTAAAAAACTTTTATGAATACATGTACAACCATTTATTTTATCACAACCACTAACTTCTTTTGTTACAGTTTTACATGTAAATGTTGGACTACATGCAGAGAGTATTAGCAAGCTTAAAATAAACAAACCAAAGTAAAATTTTGATTTCAAAAAATCACCTTTTGTCATACTAGGTTTTTGCTATTTAAATACTTTTGCTACTCCACAATGCTAGACACCATCGGCTTGTTCTTCAGCTTATTAAACAACTCAAATGCCTCGTCAACTGCATAGTTTTCATGCACTATTGCCCTCACTGCCCGTATCATTGCAACAGGGTTTTCTGACTGGAATATATTGCGTCCCATGTCAACTCCCGCAGCGCCTTTGCTTATTGCATTAAACGCCATCTGCAATGCATCTCTTTCCGGCATTTTCTTGCCGCCTGCAATGACAATAGGAACCGGACATCCTTCAACAACTTTTTCAAAATCCTCTTCGCAATAATAGGTCTTGACCATATGAGCACCTATCTCTGCACCAATCCTGCTCGCAAGTCCAAGATATCTTGCATCTCGTGCCATCTCCTTTCCGACAGCTGTTATGGCAAGCACAGGCATGCCATATTCTTCTGCCTCGTTGACAACCCTTCCAAGATTGGATATTGTCCTGTCTTCGTTTTTTTCTCCTACAAAAATTGACAATCCAACGCCGACTGCATTCAATCTTAAAGCTTCTTTCATTGATGTTGTAATGTCTTCATTTGACAGTTCTCCGAGAACGCTTGGACCTCCTGAAACCCTCAGGAAAATTGGGGTGTTTGTATTCGGGCTTATGCAGTTTCTTAATATGCCTCTTGTGACAAACAAAGAATCGCAATAGGGCAGCAAAGGGTTTATTGTTTCCCTTGGCTTTTTCAACCCAGTTGTAGGACCCTGGAAATAACCATGGTCAACAGCCAGCATCACAGTCCTATGGCTGCTCTGGTTGAAAATCCTTGCCAGCCTGTTCTTCATTCCCCAGTCCATTTTAAACACTGCTGTATAATTGATTTCTATTTATAAAGCTTATTGATTTTAATAGAATATGCCTAAGTGATTTATTTTAGAATGATTTTAAACAATACGAGACCCATGCGCTTCTAAAGGCTGAATGGGTGCCCCTCATAATTCTGCTTTAATTAGAATTCTTCATAAATATCTCAATGTGTTCTCTTGTTGGTTTTATAACTCCTTTTTCCGTTATGATTCCTGTTATGTATTTTGCAGGCGTAACATCAAAAGCAGGATTTTTTGCAGAGCTTTCGATTGGAGCAATCCTTATTTTTTTTATTTTTTTGTCTTCGTCAATGCCGTGAATGTATAATAATTCGTCTTCGCTTCTTTCCTCTATCGGGATTTCGTCTCCGCTGCCGCATTTTATGTCAAAAGTTGACAGAGGAGCGGCGACATAAAACGGAATGCTGTTTTCCCTTGCCAAAACCGCTTTTTCATAGGTGCCTATCTTGTTTGCAACATCGCCGTTCATTGCAATCCTGTCGGCTCCCACAATTGCAAAGTCTATTTTACCTTTTCTCATGAAATGGCCTGCTGCGTTGTCAGCAATTATTGCATGGCTTATCTTTTCCTGCGCCAATTCCCATGCTGTCAGTGAAGCGCCCTGGTTTCTCGGCCTTGTCTCGTCAACATAAACAAAGATATTTTTTTTATTGTAATGCGCTATCCTTATCGGTGACAATGCAGTTCCAAAATCAACGCATGCAAGGGCTCCTGCATTGCAGTGAGTAAGTATGTTTTGGCTGTTTTTGATTAATTTGTTGCCGTGCTCTCCGATCTGCCTGCATAACTCAGCGTTCCAGTCAGCGTATTCGCTTGCAGACTTTACAGCGTCTTTTCTTGCATTTTCGACATTAAAATTTTTTAATATTTTTCCTTTTACGAAATCAATTGCATAGAACAAGTCATTGGCTGTGGGCCTTGTTGATTTCAGTATATTTGATGCGATTTCGATGTTATTTTTAAAATCTTCAAAATTATTCCCTTTGAATTCCAGCGCAGCCTGCGCAATCCCAAAAGCTCCTGTTGCGCCGATTGCAGGTGCTCCCCTGACAATCATTGTTTTTATTGCATTTGCCGTATCAACATGATTTTTAGACTTGTAGATTTCAAACTTGTGGGGCAGAAGCTGCTGGTTTATCATGCAAACAGATGAGTCCTGCATCCATACTGTTCTATAGTTTTGACTGTTGACTAGCATAATCAAGAGTAATGCTATTTTGTTTAAAAAGATTGTCTAGAATATATAAGAATAGAGGGGTGGAGGCGGCAGACAAATTACTTTTCCGCTTGGTTTCGCGAGTCTTCTTTCCAAATCTTGAATCGCGGTGTGTATCTTGTCTCCAATTTCGCTCGCTTGTTTTTCAGTCTCTTCACACCAGCTATAAGCGCCGCCATGGTCAATAACAACATCCGCAATGCCTTCTAAAGATGGGTGGGCTTCAAATGCTTCCATCAAAGTCATATTGATAAGCATAACTTTTGAAGGGTCTGAGATAACGGCAGCACGTTTTGAAAGTATTTCTGCAAGCTTATTAATCCTTGCACTCAGATTTAAGCTTCTTGCATAATCAAGCACGTCTTTCATCAACCAGTAATTTGCAGGATCGACAACAATCGGTTTCGGCGCATGTGGGGTGGTTTTAACAAGATGTGGTGTGAACTCCCCAAGACCAGCTCCTATTTCAACATATTGAAAACTAGGGTTTATGACCATGTTTCCAACTTCTGAATGATGCTGAGCCAAATCCCTGCCTGTAATGCGTGCATGTCCGTGATGGCCTGGTGCTGTAAACATCAGTTCATTATCTGAAGGAAATTCTTTTAATGGCACATTTTTGCGAGTCAAATCAACTGACAGGCTATATTCAGTAATCTGTTCAACAATATTAATTCCACCGAGTCCCTGTTTTACGGTATAAATTCTAGACATTAAAGGTGTGATTGGGTTTTCTAATTTAAATGTTTTCAAAGAAATGGGTAAAAAACTTGTTTATTCAATAACAGTAAATGCAAATTAACTCCAAAACTATAAATATCACCTAAAATTCTGCATTTCTATGGACCTAAAATCAGTCATAAGGACAATTCCCAACTGGCCGAAGCATGGGGTGATGTTCAGGGACATTACAACATTGCTCAAAGATGCAAACGCTTTCAGCTATGTTGTTGACGAATTATGCAAAAGGTACAAAGATGCCCCTATTGACATAGTGGCTGGAATTGAAAGCAGGGGGTTTATTCTTGGAGGGGCGGTTGCCAGCAGGCTTCGCAAGGGATTTATCCCAATAAGAAAGGAAGGGAAACTGCCGCACAAGACTGAAAAAGAGAGCTACGAGCTTGAATACGGAAGGGCAACTGTGGAAATGCATGTTGATGCCATACCAAAGGGCGCTAAAGTCCTGCTTGTTGATGACTTGATTGCCACAGGAGGCACAGCTTTGGCTGCATGCAGGCTGATAGAAAAACTAGGCGGCAACGTTGTTGAGTGCGCTTTCATAATCGGGCTGCCGGATTTAGGCGGAATGAAAAAACTTGAAGAAAAATACAAGATAATTACGCTTGTGGATTTTGAGGGGGAATAAATCAAGCCCTCGGATCCTTCCAGTCATTTCCAAAAGTTGCAAACCCAAGCGCTTTCGGTGCATCAACTTTCATGCCGTTGCACTCCGCAACACCATCAGTCTTTGTTATTTCTCCGTTGCAGTTTACAAAAAACTCGTCTTTGCATCTTACAGCATCCTTTCCTCTTTCGCAGACTGCTGATGTAAAGGTGCTGAACTCCAGAATTTTAGGGTTTTCTTTAGCTTGGCTTTTTTCATTGCTTATGCTTGCGGCTGCAAAACTAACAGAAACTATTACTACAAGTACTGTTAAAAATATAACCAGCCCCCTCATGGATTATATGCAGAAATTGCTAGTATTTAAAGCTTTCGGTTTTATACTACTAGAGAGTGGTTAAAAGAGAAAGTTTTATAAATGTAATATATTTATTTTACCTTTATGACAGAACAGCCTAGGTATACAATAGAAGGACTTCCAGTATTGGTTAGTGAAATAATGGATGCTATGAAAAGGGATCTTGCAACTGGTAGGGTTACTCCTCAACATATTATAAAAAGAATTAAAGAACAAAATCCATTTGTTGTGCAATATGCCAATGCGGTGATGGTAATTTTGGAAGGAAAAGGCGTACCTGCTGATATTGCATTCCAAGCTTCACTAGAAGGTGTTCTATTTACATATGAAATGTTAAGAAAACAAGCAGAAGCAAATAAACTAACCAAACAGTATGGGGGTGATGCAACTCAATAAATTTTATATTAATTGTTTCACTTCTCCACCAATTCACCATAACCAATCAGCCTGAACCTGTTGCCTATCCTTCTGGAGATTGTAACCCTTGAATTTGTATCTGCGCATACAGGCAGCTTTAACTTGCACTTTATCCTGTTTTTTCTAAGCTCAACTACCATCCCGACAGTTGCCGCAGAGTTAACGTTGAGCATCAAGGGCTCATTCATCTTGACAGGCTCGACATTAAGCTCTTCTTTTGTCCCTACAACCCTCTGCAATAAATGGACATCCAAATTTAATTCATTCCACACTTTTGGCAGCTTACCGGGCACTCCAACCAATGAGCCTGTGAGCTGGTCGGATTTCACAATTGAAGGGTCCAACGATGTTAAAATTCCGATTGAGCCTCCTGGCCCAACTGATTCAAGATTTAAGCTGCCGGAATTCAAATTTGCTATTTTTGTTGTGATTGGCTTCCAAATCTGCTGGTTCTTTTCAATTATGCTTCTTCCGGGCCTGATTTCAATTGTATCTTCAACTTTTAACTTTCCCTGCTTTAAGCTTCCTCCAAGGACTCCCCCTACCAATTTGCCATAGGTAATGCCCGGCTTGTTTATGTCAAAGCTTCTTGCAACAAGCATTATCGGCTCCTTGTCAGGATCTCTAACTGGAGTTGGAATGTGCTCGTCAATTGCCTGCACGAGAAAATTCAGCCCCACACGGTGCTGGGCAGAGATTGGGATTATAGGCGCATTTTCAAATGCGCTTCCCTTGAGGAACTCTTTTATCTGGCCATAATTTTTAACTGCCTGCTCTTCATTTACCAAATCTATCTTGTTCTGCACAACAATGACGTGCTTTATGCCTACAATCTGCAAAGCCATTAAATGCTCCCTTGTCTGGGGCTGCGGGCATTCCTCATTGGCTGCAACCAATAGCAAAGCGCCGTCCATTATTGTTGCGCCTGCAAGCATTGTTGCCATCAACGACTCATGGCCCGGAGCGTCAACAAAGCTTGCTTTTCTCAATGGAATTGTTTTAGACTTGCATACAGGGCATTCTTCCTTTGTTGTGTATGCGTTTGCGCCTTTGCATTTCCCGCATTTTCTAAAAGTTACATCTGCGTATCCAAGCCTTATAGTAATTCCCCTCTTCAATTCCTCAGAATGAGTGTCTGTCCACTTT
>JACPMU010000066.1 GCA_016185865.1 Candidatus Woesearchaeota archaeon
AGTTCCCAGCTGATGGAGTCGTACACTTAAGGGATCCAACAACCGGAGGCAATATCAGCTTTATACACGGGCATACAAGCGCATACAGCGTGATTGCAGCAAAGGGCAATATAAGCGCATTTATATTTGTGGATGTGCCGAGCGGCAGCCTTTCAGCGCAGCTCTACAACGCAACCTGGAATGTGACTGCCATCAACAATCCGTAAAGTTTATTAAGCATTTTAGTTTTTTCTGATTTTATCCGGAAAAAATGAGAGGCATAATATTTCTTTTGCTGGTTTTTTTAACAACAAGCCTGCAGGCAAAAGCCATAAGCGTCGTATCGGATTACTTGGTGAATGACACATTAGAATTGATAGAAGGCACATCAAAAATCTACAGCATCAGGCTTCAAAATCCCAGTGATTATGAAGCAGCCATAAGGCTGGACTATGATGATACTTTAATGAAAGTCATTGATTACAGGGAAGTATACAACCTTGCGCCAAAGGACACAGCATACAGAATTTTGTTCAATGTAACTGCCCCTGACAAGCTGGGCATATACAGGGCCAGCTATACTGTGAGCGAGGTGGAGCCTGCCGGAGGCGGCGCTGTCCCCATAAGGCTTAAAATTAACAGAGGCTTTTACATAAAAGTGACTGAGGACCCGAATAAATTTCACATAGACTATGATTATGCAGCATACATCGCTGTTGCATTGGTATTCTTATTATATGTTTTTTGGAAGAAGAACAAAGCCAGAAAAGGAATACGCAAATTTAAAAAGTTCTTGTGATGCCAAAAAATAGAAAAGTAATTAAATAAAAACTCTGATTTATGCATTCTTATGAAAAAAGGATGGCTGTTGCTGTCATTGGCATTAATAGCGCTGATTTATCAATTGATGGCTGCTCACAGCCAAAGCGGCGTTGGCATCGGGCTACAGCTAACAGATACTGCTGGACCCATAATTGTTTTACTAGGACCCATTAACTCCTCAGGCAATGCTAATGGAAATGTCACATTTTCCTACACTGTAAGCGATTTAAGCAATGTAAGCAACTGCTCCTTAATAATAAACAACAAAGTTAATGTAACTAATCAGTCAGTTGCAAAAGATACTACAATAACTATTGAATTGCGTCAATTGCCTGTAGGACTTTTCAACTGGAGCGTGAACTGCACGGATAACCTTAGTAATTTAAGAGCAAGTTCGGTAAAAGAGTTTACAGTTCTTTTCCTGACAGGTTTTAATACGACAGTTAATTTTTCTTCAATTAATATCAAAAATGTAACAAACTTTACTATTGAAAAGGCAGAGTTTGGCAGAATTAATTTTAGTGAAGGCATTGATTTAAGCCAGGGTTTTGATCTGGACTCTCACATAAATATATCATTCAACAGGATTGATCTCAATTCAAGCGTGCTTTCTGCTTTAAACAAGTCTGCAATCCTGCAGCTTGATGGGCTGATTTTCTCAAATCCCAGGATTTTAAGAGACAATGCTCTATGCCCGGACAGCATATGCAAAGAAATTTCCTATTCTGTTGCAGGAGGAATTCTAATATTTAATGTAAGCCATTTCACATCATATTCTTCAGAAGAAACACCAGCAGAGTCTGAAAGCCCTGCTCCAAGCGGCGGAGGCACCTCTGGAGGCGGCGGTGGAGGAGGCGGGGGAGGTGGTGGAGGAGGAGCACCAGCAACTATCGTGACAGATTTCAGCATAGACAAAAGCTCTCTAAAGGTTGTGCTTAAGCAGGGACAGACAAAAACAGAGACATTAAGCATCAAAAACACAGGCACAACATTGTTTGATGTGACTGCATTTCTGCACGAGATAGCGCAATTCAAGCTTTCCCCGGAATCAAATGAAATAGCTACAACATTGGCTCCAAATGAGGAAAAAACAATAGTGCTTGTTTTTAAGGCATTGGAGAATGAAAAGCCTGACATTTACCCTTCAAAAATAGCGCTTAAAAGCCCTTCCACAGAAAAGGAGATACCTACCATAGTTGAAGTGGATTCCGCAGAGCCGCTGTTTGACGTGGATGTTGAAGTGCTGTCAGAATCAAAAAAAGTATTTCCAGGAGAGGAAGTATTGATTGAGGTTAATTTGTTCAATGTAAGGGGCTTTGGAAGGGTCGATGTTACTGTAGACTATGCAATAAAAGACCTGCAGGGAAATATTGTAGCCAGCGAGCATGAAACATTGGCTGTTGAAACTCAGTCAAAATTTGCAAGATCGCTGACAATACCAAGCAGCTTAAGGCCAGGGAATTATGTTGCATATGCAAAAGTCACTTATGCAGACTCTGTAGGCACAAGCTCTGACCTGTTTGAGGTTACAGCCAAGACAATAAGGCTGTATCCGATACAAATCAAGGGCTATAGGACTATTTTGATAGCCGCAATTGGCGTGGTTATCTTGGCAGCTATTGTTGTATGTTCAATCAGGTCAGGCTACTTAAGAAAAAAAGCCCCAAAAACAAAAGAAAAGAGCTTGAGGCTCTTGAGGCAGCCCATGCATCCGGCCTTATTTCTGAAATATCATACCAAAAAAGCAAAGAAAGAATCCAAGGCAAATTAAACAGGCTGAAATAGAAGGATTTAAATATCTTTAGCATTATTTATAATTATATGTAATGTTTAGGTGTTACATATGATTTTAAAGATAACAAAACATGCAAGAGACAAAATGTCTGCTCTTGCTATCAACCACAATATGGTTAAAACAGCAATTAAAAGGGGTTCAAAATTCAAAAGTAAAGGTAACAAATTTTTAGCTGCATACTCATTTTTTACAGTTGTATATAAAATTTTAGCAAAAGATGTTTATAAGATAATCACGGTGTATGAAAATAAGTAGGTGGTAATAATGAACAGAACAAAATGCGAGGAATGTGGTGGAAAAATCACAAGAAAAACAGTTAGCTATGATTACTTAGGCGAAAATATAGGCAGATATGAAGCTGAAGTATGCAACAAATGCGGAGAAGTTGTGTTTGACGAAGAAATAAGTGAAAAAATTGAAAGAAAGGTAAAAGAAATTGGGCTTTATGGTCTTGGGGCAAGCACTAAAGTTGGGATTGCCGGCTCGTCTTTTGTTATCAGGATTACTAAAAAATTGGCTGATTTCCTGAAGCTTGAGAAAGGAGAGGATGTACATGTATATCCAGAAAGTAAGAAAAGGCTGATAGTTGAGGTATCAAAATAAAATTATTTGAGTGTTATGAAAAGGTTAAATTATTAAGGTATTTAACCAAAAATTCTTAAATATTGCCCGGTTAGCCATGCATATGAAGAAGCCATTTTTGCTGTTTTTTATATTTATAATTTTGAATTTGCTGCTGATGCCCTCAATTTTTGCCAAGCAGGGGCATATGAAGCTATTGGCTGTGAAGGAAACAGAAGATGGCTATGAGGGGGGAATTGCAGACCTGTACCTTGAGACAAAGCCCGGCTCCGGAAGGGTCTTTCTTGAAACATTCCCGCTGACAAGGACCGATACGCAAATGTCAACAAGGTTTGCAAAGGCTATTGCATGCGACATCATTGAAAAAGACTGCGATGGCATTGATTTTTTTTACACAATAACAGCTGATTCTGCAATTATAGCAGGTCCTAGCGCAGGCTCCTCAATTGCTGTGCTGACAGTTGCAATGCTGGAAAACCTTGAATTAAATGACGATTATGCAATTACCGGCACAATAAACTCCGGAGGCTTAATAGGGCCTGTAGGAGGCTTAAAGGCAAAGGTGGAGGCTGCTAAAAGAAACGGGCTCAAGAGGGTCTTTATACCGGCTGGAGAGATAATAATAAGAATTGACAACACAACAACAGACTTAAAAAACCTTTCAAGAGAGCTGGATATTGAGATCATTGAAGTATCAACATTAAGCGAGGCTGTCAGGGAATTCACAGGAAAAGAGATAAAGGAAAAGTACAGGAACATAGACATAGACGAGGAATACAAGACAACAATGAGGTCTCTGGCAAATGACCTGTGCGACAGGGGCAATAAGCTAAAGGCCGAAGTGAAAAATTTGAATTACTCAATAAATGTTTCTGCATTAAAGGAGAATGCCCAGAACCTGACAGGCAAGGGAAAAGAGGCTTTTGAAAAGCAGACATTTTACAGCTCTGCAAGCTACTGCTTTGGAGCCAATGTTGAGTACTCAACCTTGCTGCTGCTGTCAAAAAACCTGTCAAAAGAAGATGCGGTAAAAGAGATTGAAAGATTAAACAAAGAGATAGCTGATTTCCGCAACAGGATTGAAAGCATTGACAAAAAGACAATAACTGATTTAGAAGCCTATATTGTGGTTAAGGAAAGGCTTGCAAAGGCAGAAGAAACAGCTGATGAAGCCCTTGAAACGCTGAACAGGACAAACAAGACTGAAAGGATCGCAAGAACATTGGCTTATGCCTCTGAAAGAATAAATTCAGCATCTTCGTGGGCGACATTTTTAGGCAAAAAGGGCAAAACATTCAATTTGAACAAGGATGTCCTGAAAAAATCATGCCAGAGCAAGATAAGCGAGGCAGACGAGAGGAAGCAGTATGTTGAATTGTATTTTCCTGGAACTTTGGACAGCATAAAAAAAGAAATTGACAAAGCATCCGAAGAGCTTGAGAAAGGAAATTATGAAATTTGTTTGTCGCAGGCAAGCAAGGCAAAGGCAGATGTTGACATCATCCTAAGCGTTTTTGGAGTCGACAGCGAGCAGTACAGGAATATTGTTGAAAGAAAGCTGGAAATAGTGAAAAACAATATTGCAAGAGAGGCTGCAAATGGAATATTCCCGATTTGAGGCTACAGCTATTATGAGTATGCAAATTCCCTGAAAGAAACCGATATATTCTCAGCACTTCTCTACTCTGAATATGCCTTGGAGCTTGGCAATCTTGACATTTATTTTAAGGAGAGCAATGGCAAAAAGCAACTTTTTGATTTTGGCAGTATTGACAAAAGATTGTTAAGCGTGTTTTTGGCTGGAATTGTGATTGGGGCTTTTGCCGCTTCTTTAATCAGAAGAAATGTGCAGCCCGTAAAAAGCAAAAAATCATTAAAAAATAATAAGAGATGATGTGAGCATAAACCCGAACAGAACTTGTGCAAGTCCTGCCGGGAAAAAAGAGGTGATAGATTATCACTTAAAGAAGTGATAAATAATCACTATGAAATGGTTTGTACTTATTATCACTTTAAAATGAATAAACATGTATTTAAACTTTTCGATTCGGATACTGTTTTTATATTATTTCTTGCTGCTCTTGTTGTTTTTTTAACAGGCTGCGCAGGTGTAACAGGCAAGGCAGTAAACCAAATGCCGAGGGAAACAGGCAGGGAGCCGGAAATTTATTTCTGCCCAAGGGAGGACTGCAGCAAAGTGCTTGAAAACAGCATAAAATCAGCAAATTTCTCTGCTCATTGCGCATTTTATGACCTGGACTTGAAGAATATAATAACTGCACTTTCCAGGAAAAGCAAAGACATTGATGTCAGGCTTGTGATGGACAGCTCAAATTATGAAGGGCAGATAAAAGGAGATGGATTAAAAGTTGATGATGACAGCCAGCTGATGCACAACAAATTCTGCATCATTGACAGCAGCATTGTGGTAACCGGCTCGTTTAATCCTACTGATAATGACAATAACTACAACAACAATAATGTTGTTGTTATTTACTCAAATGCATTGGCAAGCAATTACGAGGATGAATTCGGTGAACTGTGGAATCACAAATTTGGAGAAGGCAGCAAAGTCAAGTATCCATTAATCTACATAAATAATGTAAAAATAGAAAACTATTTTTGCCCCGAGGATGATTGCGCATCTCATATTATTGATTTAATTAAGAATGCCGAAAGCAGCGTTTATTTCATGAGCTTCAGCTTTACAAACGAGGAGATTGCAGATGAAGTAATTAAAAAGAATGGCTTGGATGTAAGGGGAATATTTGACTCAAGCCAGTCTTCAGGCAAATACTCCCAATTCAAGAGGCTGCAGGAATTTGGCATTAATGTGAAAAAAGACACAAACAAGTACAAGATGCACCACAAGGTGTTCATTATTGACAATGAAACTGTTGCCACAGGAAGCTTCAACCCGACATTAAGCGGTGACGATAAAAATGACGAGAATATTCTGATTATTCATGACAAAAAGGCTGCAAATGAGTTTCTGGAGGAATTTGGCAGCTTGTGGTGGTGACAAATTAAAATTTAAGTAAAAAGTTTTAAATACAAGCATCAAACCGTCAATAACGAATGAAAAAATTTTTTATATTTAATTTGATATTTTTATTGTTAGTATTTGGTGTATTAGCAATTAACTCACCAGAGCATGTGCCTGGAGAAATTATTATAAAATTAAAGCATAGTCCAAATAAAATAATTATTAATTCTGAAGGTATTGTGGAAACAGGCATTTCAATTGACTCCTTAATTTTGAAATATAAAGCCACTAAGATGGAGAAAATACTTGAAAAGCATGAAAACAATAAAAAGGAATTAAATTCTTTTAAAAAACACGGGCTTGATAGAATTTTTTTATTAAAAATTTCTAAAAATGTTGATATTGATAACGCACTCAGAGAATTTAACAATAATCCAAGTGTTGAGTACGCAGAGCCAAATTATGTTGTTTATACTACTTTGGTGCCGAATGACCTAGATTTTTCTAAATTATATGGTTTGCACAACACAGGGCAAACAAGTGGCACTGTAGACGCTGATATAGATGCTCCTGAAGCATGGGACTTGCAAACAGGCAGCAATAATGTTGTGATAGCGGTAATTTACACAGGCGTTGATTACAATCATGAGGATCTTTCTTCAAACATGTGGACAAACCCAAATGAGATACAAAATAATGGCATAGACGATGATGGGAATGGATTTATAGATGATGTAAAGGGATGGGATTTTTACAATAACGACAATGACCCGTTTGACGACCAGGGACACGGAACTCATGTTTCTGGAACAATAGGGGCAGTTGGCAATAATAATATTGGTGTTGCTGGGGTAAACTGGAATGTTAAGGTAATGCCTGTAAAGTTTTTAGGCTCAGATGGCTCTGGAACAATTGCTGGCGCAATAAGCTCAGTGCAATATGCTACTTTAATGGGCGCACACATAATGAGTAACAGCTGGGGCGGAGGTGGATTTTCTCAAGCATTGAAAGATGCTATATCGGCAGCAAATGATGCGGGAATTCTTTTTGTTGCAGCTGCTGGAAACGCGGATAACAATAATGATATAACACCAACATATCCTGCAAACTACGATGTACCCAATGTAGTTGCAGTGGCAGCAACAGATCATAATGACTTGAAAGCAAGCTTCTCAAGTTATGGGGCTAATTCTGTACATCTTGGTGCGCCAGGCGTCAATGTTTATTCAACTGTGCCGACAGGCGCGTGCTCACTTTGCAGTCCTTCTGGCTATTCATCTTTAAGCGGAACTTCAATGGCAACTCCGCATGTTTCTGGAGTTGCTGGCTTGATCAAAGCTCAGTTTCCACTACTAACAAGCGATGGAATAAAGGCAAGATTATTGGAAGGGGTAGATTTGATATCTTCAATGCAAGGAATAACAGTAACTGGAGGAAGAGTAAATGCTTATAATGTTTTAAGTTTAGAAAATGATACCATTACACCATCTGCAGTTGTTGATTTAGCGGCAGTAAATACAACTATTAATTCCGCCACCTTGACTTGGACTGCAACTGGTGATGATGAAAATATAGGAAAAGCAAGTTCTTATGATATTAGATACTTAACTTCACCTATAACAGATGCAAACTGGGGTAGTGCAATAAAAGCTACTGGTGAGCCAACGCCGCAAAGTTCTGGTGCTGCAGAAACATTTAAAGTAACAGAATTAGCTTATGGCACTACTTATTATTTCGCATTGAAAGTAATAGATAATGTTGGCAACCCTTCAGCACTATCAAATGTGGTTTCTGGAACCACAACAACTCTAACAATAATATTTGAAGACAACATGGAAAGTGGAGTGAATGGATGGACAAACACAAGCTTATGGCATCAAGAGACAAAAAGAGCTTATAGCCCAATAAAAAGCTGGGCATACAACACAGGTGCACCGAATTACAACTATGACATAGGCACCAATTCTGGAACTTTGACATCTTCAGTTATTGACTTATCAGCATATAAATCAGCAATTTTAACATTTAATTATTTATATCAGACAGAATGGTTAGGTACTGTGTTTGACCAAAGATGGGTTCAGATAGGATTAAACGGCAATTTTACTAATATAACTCAATTATCTGGAGATACAATGCTAACATGGAATGATGACAGCATAGATATTTCCTCATACGCTGGAAAGCCAGATGTACAGGTAAGATTCTTCTTTAATACTGTTGACTCATTATATAATAACTATGAGGGCTGGTATATTGATGATGTTGTAATTGTAGGAAAATTAAACAATAAACCAGTGGCTAATGCTAACGGTCCGTATGCAGGAACTGAAGATGTTCCTGTAACATTTGATGGCTCAGGCTCTTATGATATTGACGGTAACATCATATCTTATGAGTGGGACTTTGGCGATGGGACAACAGGGATAGGTATGACAACAACGCATAGTTATTCATCATCCGGAGCTTATATAGTTACTTTGACAGTAACAGACAATAATGGCGCAAAAGCTTCTGATACAGCAACATTAAACGTTCAATCTGTTCAAATTTCAATAACAAAACACTCCGTAAAGACCAGATGGGATAGTAATCAAAAATCAGGCTATATTGAAGCTCAAACATCATTTTTAGTTAACAGCGGAAGTTCAAATAAAATTTTATTTAAGGAGGTTACCGATGATCTGGGGATGTGGAATTTGCAAAGCTCAGAGGCGTCAGTAAGAATTAACGGCGTAAGGAAAGTGCTGGGCGTAACTTTAGATGCGAACAGCGATGCAATAATAGACTTTGGTGCTAATGGAATAGCCTTAAAAGCAGGCGACACAGTTGAGATAACAAAATTAAAGCTGATTAACAACAATAAAGGCAGTCATTCATTAACATCCCAAATCTTGGCAAATGGCTTTGTGTTGGCTTCAAATACTGTGAATTTTTTAATATAAATGAATTTCTTTAGACAGCAATCGAAAATCTTTTAAAGTCCGTTTTAAATGAAGCCAATTGATGCAGAATGGCTGAAAAAGACGAGGATTTTGACGCCTATAACGACAAAGTCAAGGACGAGAAGGAAGAAGACTATAATGACGATATAAAAGAGGAAGAAGATTTAGACAGGGAAGATGATGAGGATGACGAGGAAGACGAAGGGGATGAAGAATAGACATCAAAACCAGCAATCGGAACTATGCAAAACTTTGTACAGAATTTTGAAATATATCAATTTGACCAAAATTCTCTAAGAGGACTTTAAATGAAAAAAATAACTAATTATCCAAAGCTCTCTATAAAAACAAATCAAATTTCTTTTTCTATGAATGATGTTTTGATTATAGGCACAGTCGCATTCGATACAATAGAAACGCCGTTCGGCAAAGTAGAAAAGGCTCTTGGCGGAAGCGCGGCTTACGCCTCTTTTGCAGCAAGCCTTTTCTCAAAGCCTGCATTGATATCGGTTGTAGGAAATGATTTTCCCAAAGAGCATATTAAATTGATGAAAAAAAAGAGCATAAACATTGAAGGGCTTCAAATAACAGGCAAAACTTTTCATTGGGACGGATTTTATGAGTATGATATGAACGAGGCCAAAACAAGAAAAACAGAGCTTAACTCGCTGGAGCATTTCAAGGCTGAGGTGCCTGAAAATTACAAAGATATAAAATATATTTTTTTAGCGAACATTGACCCTGAGCAGCAGCTTGGAGTTTTGAGGCAGATGAGCAAGCCTAAATTTGTCGTCCTTGACACAATGAATTTCTGGATTAACAGCAAGAAAAAATCTGTGATTGATGCAGTAAAAAAAGCCGATGTCCTGCTGCTTAATGATGCGGAGGCAAGGCAGCTTTTTGGCACTGCTAATCTTGTAAATGCAGCAAACCAGGCATTAAGATTGGGCCCGAAGGCCGTCATTATAAAAAAAGGCGAGCATGGCGCCTTGTTGTTTACAAAAAACAAGCATTTTAACGCTCCGGGCTATCCCTTGGAAAACATAAAAGACCCGACTGGATGCGGAGACAGCTTTGGCGGAGCATTCATAGGCTATCTGGCAAAAACAAAAGATTTAAGCGAATCAAATTTCAGGAAAGCCGTAGTTTATGGAAGTGTTGTTGCAAGCCATAATGCAGAGGACTTTGGGCTGAACAGGCTCAAGCGGCTTACAATGAACGACATAGAAAAAAGGTACAGGGAATTTCAGGATATTAGGGAATTTTAAACATGCTTTAAACATCTTCCTTCAGATTTGTTGTAACCACCATAGTCAAAGTTGACTGTATTTCTTTTTTGTCCTTCCTGAAATTCAGGATAAAATTGTGGAATTCCTCCACGTCTTTAAATTTTAATTTGACCAGCAGATCGTACTCTCCTGTAATCCCGAATATTTCCTTTACGTGCCTGTTATTAAGAATCCTGCTGTCTATGTACTCTGATGTGCTTCCCTTGACAAGCATGAAAACAATGAAATTTTCGCCTACAGCCTTGTTGTTCAGCTTAATCGTGAATTTTTCTATGGCACTGTTTTCAACAAGCTTCTGTATTCTTTGATGGACTGTGCTGGGCCTTATTTTTGTCTGCTTTGCTATCTCCCTTATCGGCATCCTTGAGTCCTTCTTCAGAATCTCTATTATTTTTGCGTCTTTGCTGTCTATTTCCATGGTTTGTAAAGGCTTTCCAATGATAGAAAGTGCTAAAGGGGGTTCATCAGAAAGCCTCTAACAAAATAGTAAATTTTCCAGCTTATATTTAAATTTTTCTATTTATGTACAGTTTTTTACTAAAAATATAGAAATTTTACAATTTTTATTGAAAAAAATATATAAATATACAGAAATTACCTGTTTTTGGTGGTATTATGGACAAAGGAGCAGATTACGAGGTCAAAGACATCAATTTGGCAGGGCAGGGCTTTCTTAATCTTGAGATTGCGGAATCAAGGATGCAGGCCCTGATGAAAGTCAGGCAGAGATTTCAGAGAGAGAAGCCGCTTAAGGGCACAAGAATAGGCATGGCTCTTCATGTCACAAAAGAAACAGGCGTTTTGGTGAGAACGCTGGTTGCCGGTGGAGCAGATGTTGCAATCACAGGCTGCAATCCGTTAAGCACCCAGGATGATGTTGCAGCTGCTCTTGCAAAAGAAGGCATCAAGGTATGGGCTTACAAAGGCGAATCCAAAGAGGATTATTACAGGTATTTGAATAATGTGATTGCATTCAAGCCGAACATAACAATAGATGACGGCTGTGATTTGGTAAGCGAGATACACAAGAAGCACCAGCATTTAATCAGGGAAATTATTGCAGGCTGCGAGGAAACAACAACAGGCATAATAAGACTGAAAGCAATGGAAAAGGACAATGCATTGAAGTACCCAATGATTGCTGTGAATGACAACAAGACAAAGCATTTGCTGGATAACTATTTTGGGACCGGGCAATCGACTATTGATGGAATTTTAAGGGCAACAAACGTTCTTTTTGCAGGAAAAAATGTTGTTATCTGTGGTTATGGGGATTGTGGGAAAGGAGTTTCATTAAAAACCAAGGGATTGGGCGCAAATGTCATAGTTACAGAAGTTGACTCATTCAGGGCATTGCAGGCTGCTCTTGACGGCTTTAGAGTTATGCCGATAAAGGAGGCTGCAAAAATCGGAGATATTTTCATAACAGTGACAGGAAACAAGAATGTAATTGACATTGAGCACATAAAGCTCATGAAAGATTGTGCTGTTCTTGCAAACTCCGGCCATTTTGATGCCGAGATAAATGTCAATGAGCTTAAAAAGACTGCAAAGCCAAGAAGAGTAAGGCCCTTCCTTGACGAGTATGTAATAAGCGGAAAAAAGATTTATGTCTGCGGGGAAGGGAGGCTTGTCAACCTTGCAGCAGCAGAAGGGCATCCAAGCGAAGTGATGTCAACAAGCTTTTGCGGCCAGGCTCTTGCCTGCGAGTATGCAGCCAAAAACAAGGGAAGATTGCCTATAAAAGTTATACAATTGCCTGAAGAGATTGATGATGACATAGCAAAGCTGCAGCTTGATGCAATGGGCATCCAGATAGACACGCTGACAAAAGAGCAGAAAGAATACTTAGAAAGTTGGCAGGAAGGTACATAATCGGCTAACTATGCTCTTCTTTCTCAACCAAAGAAAACGGAGTTTGGTCATACAAGACTTTCAATCCGTCAGTTCCTATTGTGACTGGGTAAACATCCAAGCTGTGGTCCTGGCCCCTTACTTTTGCAACTGTCAATACTCTCTCAAAATAAGAGCCTTTCCTTATCCTTGAAAGCAAAATGATGCCCTCAAATACAAAATCCATCATGTCATATGTAAGCCTGTCAAAATCTGTAATCGACCTTTCAGAAACAACAAGGAAAGTGACATTTGCCTTTTTCATCTCCTGCATAAACATTAAAACTTGTCTTCTGAATTCCATCCTATTGCCGTCAAACCTTGGATAAAGGTACTCAAAGAATATCAAAGAGTCAAGAGCCACTCTTTTGACATTGCGCTTTTTTATCACATCAACAAGCCCTTTGATTGAGGATATGCCTCCCTTTAATGTTGCTATAGGCTTCTGCACAAACAGTATTTTGCCTTTGTCCACAATTGAAGCAAGGTCCATGCCGAGGTTCTTTGCGCTCTGGTTCAGCACTTCCAGGCTCTCTTCTGTGGATATGAATATTCCATTCTCATTGTAATCCTTTGCTCCATAATAAATGAACTGCAGAGCAAGTATGGTTTTTCCGGTTCCCGGCGAGCCTGTCACTAAAATTGAAGAATTCCTCCTTAAGCCCCCTTTAAGCACCTGGTCCAAGCCAGGTATGCCTGTTTTTATAAGCTCAAATGCCAAAATATCACCCTTTTTGTTGTTTTGATGTATACTAATATAAA
>JACPMU010000067.1 GCA_016185865.1 Candidatus Woesearchaeota archaeon
CAAAAATTTTTGTAGGCCAGCAGAAGAAAAATGAAACAGGATTAAGCCAGAAGGAGCAAAAGCACCTTCTTGATGACTTTAAAAATGGGCAGATTAACGTGCTTGTGGCAACTTCCATCGGAGAGGAAGGGCTTGACATACCTAAAGTTGACCTTGTTGTATTTTACGAGCCAATTCCAAGCGCTATAAGAAGCATCCAGCGAAGAGGAAGGACAGGAAGACAGGATAAAGGAAGGGTAATAATACTGATGGCAAAAGGAACAAGGGACGAGGCTTACAAATGGGTAGCTCATCATAAGGAAAAGAAGATGTACAGGAACCTGACAAACCTGAGGAAAAAGCTTAACCTGTCGCTGCATGAAAGGAAAGAATTGCCAATTACGAGATTTGCCGGGAATAATACAAAAATCTTTGCTGACTACAGGGAAAAGGGAAGCGGAGTGATCAAGGAGCTTGCAGAAAGTAATGTAACCGTCAATCTCGAAAAATTAAACTATGCTGATTATGTTGTTTCCTCGAGGTGCGGCATAGAGGCAAAGACAGTTGAGGATTTTGTTGACAGCATAATTGACGGAAGGCTCCTTGAGCAGATTAAGAACCTGAAAAATAATTTTGAAAGGCCTATTATAGTTATAGAGGGCACGCAAGACATTTATGGTGTGAGGAATGTGCACCACAACTCAATCCTTGGAATGATGGCGACAATTGCCGTTTCTTACGGGATTCCGATAATACAGACAAAAAATTTCAAGGAAACCGCTGCGCTGCTGCAGATAATTGCCAAAAGGGAGCAGGAAGAAACTGGAAAAGACTTCAGTTTGCACGCTGACAGGAAGCCAGCAACATTAAAAGAGCAGCAGGAGTATGTTGTAAGCTCATTGCCCGGCATGGGCTTGTCGCTTGCAAAGCCATTGCTGAAAAAATTCAAAACGATAAAGAACATTGTGAATGCCTCTGAAAAGGAGCTGCAGGAAGTTGAAAAGATAGGACCATCAAAAGCAAAGCAGATAAAGGATGTAGTTGAAAAAAAGTACGAGGAGTAATTTCAGAAATCTTTATATTTTAATTGAAAAATTTAAGAGAAATGCTCAAAAAATTCTTGATTTGGCTGATAAAAAATATAATTATACTGCTGCTTATTACTCTGATATTCTCGACAGTCGCTCTTGATGTGCCGAGCCTGGTCAAGGAAATGTTCAAAGACATATTCTCATATGCCTCTCCAGAGACTCAAAAAGAGGTGATTGGCAAGCTTACCGGTGTATGCTCCGGGCTTGACAAAAATAATTCAACTGAAGAAAGCTCTTTGCCTGTGAATTTAAGCAGGATAGGCTCGCTGTGCAAGGACTATAATTCCAATAAAACAAACGACAGGGAGTTTTTCTTCAATGTTATCGGAAGCGCTGTTCCTGACAATTTTGGATTGCCGAACAGTAATGCAATGGAAAAATATTATGCAGCGATGAACTTCCTTAACAGCAGCAAGATCATTTATTTCACAATCATTGCTGTGCTTTTGCTGGCGCTTTACCTGCTTGCAGGAACCCTTAATGCTTTCCTTGTAATCTTAAGCTCAATATGCTTCAGCATGGGCATGCTGATTCTTATTCCTTACATTGCTGTAATAGCATATGACAAGCTTGTTGGAATTGACACAACACCCTTGCTTGAAACAGTTCTTGGAAGCAATCTTTCGCTTGACATCAAGGCCATAATAAGCCTTGTACTTTTATTGCTGCTGAGGACTTATACCCACCTTGTAATAACATTGGGCATAATATTCACGGCAATAGGGATTGGAGGCAAGGTTTACAGCTGGAAATTAAAAAAGCAAAGCTCAAAGCCTAAATCAAAAGAAGGCAAAAAAATTAAAGAGGAAAAAGCAAAAAAAGAAAAGCCTACAAAAGAAGAGGAAGACGAAGCTCACAGGCACAGGGACAGAAGCACAAAAGAGATTCTTGACGAGCTTGATGAGATGCACAAAAAGAAATTGAAAGAAAAGGAAAACAATTAGAATTTCATGCCTCTAAGCCTTCTGGTACGCTCTTGGGTAGGGGGATGACTTAAAAAGAGTTTAATGAACGCCTGTCCCCTGAAAGGGTTGGATATAAACAAATGGGCAGTTGACTGGTTTCCGAATCTCATAGGATTAATTCCAACATTTTTTTCAATCTTTTCCAATGCATCCGCAAGCGAATTTCCGTTTTTTACAAATTTCGCGCCTGTTTCATCCGCTATGTACTCCCTGCTTCTTGAGATTGCAAGCTGGATTATTGATGCAATTATTGGGGTTATTATTGCCAACAGCAATAAGCCAATTGCATTGCCTCCCCTGTCATCATCTCTTCCGCCAAACATCGCGCTCCACATGAACATATTGGCTATGTAGGAGATTATTCCCGCTATGGTGCCTGCCACAGTGGAAATCAAAATGTCCCTGTTTTTGATGTGAGCGAATTCATGCGCAATAACGCCTTTTAATTCATCTTCATCCAGAATTTTCATAATTCCTTCTGTTGCAGCAACTGCTGCATGACTTGGGTTTCTTCCTGTAGCGAATGCATTCGGCGAGTTTGTCGGAATCACATAAACCTTTGGCATTGGCAAGCCGCTTAATTTTGCAACTTCCTTTACAATTCTGTGCAATTTAGGATATTCTGTTTGCTTTGCTTCTTTCGCACGGTACATCCACAGCACTATTTTGTCAGAGAACCAGTAAGAGCCTATGTTCATCAGGCCGACAAATATGGCTGCAAATATCAGTCCATTTCTGCCGAAAAAGCTGCCTATCCACAGCAGCAAGGCAGTCAGCATAGCCAGCAATACAGCTGTTTTGACCTGATTTTTTATTGTCATACTGCAATTGTATAGTACGTTTTGATTTAAAAATTTAATGTTTAGCGTTGGTATTGCGGTTGCAAAGATTTATAAATCAGCAAAGAACTATGCATGAAGGTGGTTTTGATGGCAAATGTTGTCTTATGGGTGATAATTGGAATTTTAACATTCATTGTCTTGTACATAGTTATAACATTCAACAGCCTAATAATGCTGAGGAACAGGGTTAATAATGCATGGAGCCAGATTGACGTTCAATTAAAAAGAAGGTATGACCTGATTCCGAACCTTGTCAACACTGTCAAGGGCTACATGAAGCATGAAAGGGGCACATTGACAGAGATAACAAAGATGAGGTCCAGCCTAATCTCAGGCTCAATGCAGCAGAAAGCAAAGGCAAACAACGCAATAAGCGAGGCATTGAAGACAATATTCGCTGTTGCAGAAAATTATCCAAAATTGGAGGCTTCTGAAAACTTCAAGATGCTGCAGGAAGAGCTGTCAGGCACGGAAAGCAAAGTCGCGTTCTCAAGGCAGTTCTACAATGACAATGTGATGATTTTAAACAACAAGATACAGCAGTTTCCAAGCAACTTTATCGCAAAGATGCTTAATTTCCAGCAGCGCGAGTTTTTCCAAGCAATTGAAGGGGAGAGAAAAGCTGTAAAAGTTGAGTTTTAAGATGGGCTTGTATGAGCATATTTCTTCAAACAAAAGAAAATCTGTCTTATTGATTACAATTTTCTTTATAATTATAGGATTTTTGGGTTATGCATTCGGGCTTTACATTGGCGATGCCTTTATTGGACTAAGTTTTGCAATTATTTTCTCAACGATAATGACTTTGATAAGCTTCTATTCAGGAGACAGGATGATTTTGGGAATGAGCAGCGCAGTTCCTGCTGACAGGAGAAAATACCCTTATCTTGTCAATACAGTCGAGGGATTGGCAATTGCAGCAGGAATTCCAACTCCAAAAATTTATGTCATTGATGACAGCGCAATAAACGCCTTTGCAACCGGCAGGGATCCAAAGCACGCCTCTGTTACAGTTACAACAGGCGCAATCAAAAGGCTGAAAAGGGATGAACTTGAAGGAGTGATAGCCCATGAGCTGTCCCATATAAGAAATTACGACATAAGGATGATGATGTTTGTTGTTGTGCTTGTCGGAATTATAGCATTGCTCAGCGATTTCTTTTTGAGGACAATGATTTACGGAAAAGGAAGAAAAGACATGAAAGGCAGCGGCATGATTGGAGTCATAATTATTTTGCTGGGATTGGTGTTGGCAATACTCGCTCCTCTGATAGCCCAGCTGATAAAGCTTGCTGTGAGCAGGAAAAGGGAGTTTCTTGCAGATGCTGACGGAGCTTTGCTTTCAAGAAATCCTAATGGATTATCTAATGCGCTGAAGAAGATAAAGGACGACAAGGAGCCGTTAGTGGAAGCTGCCAACAAGGCAACTGCGCATTTATTCATAGAAAATCCTTTGAGGACATTCAGAGGCAGGGTCAACATACTGTTTTCAACGCATCCTGACATAAATGAAAGGATTAAAAGGCTAGAGGATTTCTAAATAAGAGCAAATTCCTTCAATCTGCCTGAGCTTCGTGCGCTTAAACAAGAATTCCCTGAATTTATTGTTTATTTTTACGCCATGTTTTTGCAGGTTAGAGTTTAATTTTGAATAAAGCTGCTTTCCTTCTTTGTCCAAATCTGTAAGAATGATGCACTCGTCATTGGAATTTGCTATATCTTCAACAATCTGGAACAATGGCTTTTTGCTTAATTCAACAATGTTTTTTATTCCGAGCTTCTGCAATGCTGCCCTGTCCTTTTTTCCTTCCACGATTATCAATGTGTTGTTTTCTCTGATTTTTTCAATGAAGCTTTGGATGTCATCTGTTTTTTGGCTCATTGCCATTTTAAAAATATCTGACAGCTTTTAAATATTTTCATCAAAAACCTTAAATAACAAAAAGCGTTCCTAAAACCATGATTCCTATTAATATATCATTAAGCCACTATAAAAGAAGCGACATACAGGAAGAAATCCTAGCCAATTCCAAGGACAGGGAAGTTGCAGTCAAATTCAACGACAGCTTTGGCAAAAGGCCTGATGTGCTGAGGCACCAAAGCGATGTTCTCGAGCTTGCAAAACAAGGAGCAACTTCTTTTCATGCTTCTGAGGAGTTGTGGAGAAACCCTTTGCAGCTTGATCCATCATTAAGGAAGCATGAATTGGACAATTTAAGGATTGGCTGGGATTTGGTGCTTGATATTGACTGCGGATTTTTTGAGTACAGCAAAATTGCAGCCGATTTGGTTATCAAGGCATTGAAATTCCACAAGGTGAATTCCATTTCCTGCAAATTCTCCGGAAACAAGGGCTTCCATATTGGAATTCCGTTCGAGGCATTCCCTGAGAAGGTGAGGAACGAGGAAACGAAAAACCTTTTTCCTGTTGCTCCAAGGCAGATTGCATTGTATATAAGGGAAATGATTAAAAAACCTCTTGGGGAAAAAATAATGGAGTCTGAAAAGAATGATTTCAATGCCATCATAGAGAAAACAGGCAAAAAAGCAAGCGAAATAACATATTACAGCAGTAAAAACAGAGCATTGAATGCTGAGCAGTTCCTGAACATTGACACTCTGCTTATCTCCTCAAGGCACCTCTACAGGATGCCTTACTCGC
>JACPMU010000001.1 GCA_016185865.1 Candidatus Woesearchaeota archaeon
AGTTACGCCCCCTTTCAAGAGAATCCATATTTGAGTATCTAAAAAATCATGATGCCCAATCTAATTGTGATGATTATTGTCGCCAGCCTGTTTTAGCTTGTAAAACAGAGAATGATTTTGATAATATAATAAGGGATGGTGCTGATGATTATAAGAGGAGTGCATGGGATGGTAAAAAACTTACATATCAATCAATTCCCTGCCCAGCAACCAACTATAATTTTTATTTAATAGCAATAGGTGGATTTTCCCTATTAAGTATAGCCGGAATTTCCATTACGTTATGGCAAAAATATAAGAAAAAAGGAAAATCCAAAACCAAGCATAGCACCAAAAAGAAGTAATTGTAAAGTAGGGTGGGTGGTGGGGAGAGTGGCGGCGGGTGGATTGATTTTTTTGTTTTCGTTAATGAAGCATTTTCAACAAAAACAACAAATGCAACTTTAAAAAATGATTTTATACCTGAAAGTTAAACAGAAACATTAGTTAATGTATATCAAAGCCATTATTTCGTTGGTTAAATATTGAATGTAAATGAAAGTAGTGATGTACGAGTGTCCGCAAATGTTTGCCTAACACACGTTAGGCGAACTTTACCTTTGCTTCAACATTTTCTTCCATATTGAAAACAACTGGCTTTTAAATAACCAATAGCTTTAAATATCACTATTTGTTGCATTTTCTAATTGTGGGGGAGAATGTTAAGGATTGGCGTTTTGGCATCTACAAAAGGCACAGACATGCAGGCCTTAATTGATGCTATAAACTCCAAAAAACTCAATGCTGTTATTTCTGTTGTTGTAAGCAACAAAAAGGATGCTTTTGCTCTGGAAAGGGCAAAAAGCCATAAGATAAAAGCTGTTTTCATTGACCCAAAAGGAAAAGAAAGAGAGCAGTATGACAAGGAGATTGCAAAAGCTCTTGAGCAAAGCAAAGCTGAATTAATCCTATTAATTGGCTACATGAGATTCTTAAGCCCTTGGTTTGTCAATAAGTACAAAAACAGGATAATGAACATACATCCAAGCTTATTGCCAAAATACGCCGGAGGAATGGACAAAGATGTTCATGCAGAAGTTTTAAAAAACAGGGAAAAGGCAACAGGAGCAACGCTGCATTTTGTTGATGAAGGCGCTGACACAGGGCCAATAATAATGCAAAGAGAAGTCAAAATAGAAAAAAACGAGACTGCTGATTCATTAAAAGAAAAAGTGCAGAAGGCAGAGCAGGAAATCATTGTCAAAGCAGTTGATTTATACAGCAAAGGAAAGATAAAAGTTAAGGGTAATAAGGTGATAATTGAATAAATAGGCGAGGCGAGCGATGTGGCAATCGGAGCGAGCCGAGCACTAAATATTGTCGCGAAGCGACGGATTGAAAATTTAGTATAAACAATAAAAATAACAATTCAAAATGGACCAAATCCAAGCAGAGCAAAAAATAATCTGGTGGAAGGACAGGAAGCTTTTGGCAGGTATAATTTTAGTTATCTTAAGTTTTATTCTTGGACTTTATGGAAAGTTATTGTTTATAGTTAAATTTTATGAGCCTTTTTACTTGATAACAGGCTTGTCCATATATGCCTTTAGCTTTATCCTTCTTTTTATAGGCGTTTTCCTTGTGGGATGGGAAACAGTAAGGATGATCCAGCAGAGGATGTACCATCATGCAAAGCGAACTGTCAGGGAAACTTATCATTACACAAAAAGATTGCCAAAAAGGGGCTATGACTACACAAAAGAGCTGCACAAAAAGAGCATGGACAAGATAAAAAAATCAATGGTAAAGAAATGATTAAAACAGCATTAATATCAGTCTCTGACAAGGAAGGGATTGTAGGATTTGCAAGGGGATTGGGCAAGCTGAAAATAAAAATAATCTCAACGGGAAAAACAGCAAAATTGCTGAAAAAAAACAAAATCAAGACAACTTTAGTTTCTGAAATAACAAAATTCCCGGAAATGCTTGATGGCCGTCTTAAGTCACTGCATCCGAACATTTTTGCAGGCATTTTAGCCGACAGGAAAAGCAAGAAGCACATGAATGAGCTGAAAAAATTAAGAATCAATCCGATAGACATGGTTGTTGCCAATTTCTACCCTTTTGAGGAAACAATCAGGCATGGAAAAATAAGGGAAGTGACAGAAAACATTGACATTGGAGGCCCTTCTTTGGTGAGGGCTGCTGCAAAAAACAATAGAGATGTTGTTGTTGTTGTTGACAAGAATGACTACAGTGAAGTCATAGAAAAAATAAAGCATAAAAAAATTGACGAAAAGGAAAAGGCAAGGCTTGCAGCAAAGGCTTTTTTGCAGACTGCAAGGTACGAGACAATAATAGGGAGGTATTTTGCGGAAAACTTCATTGGGGACATGTTCCCAAAAATATACAATTTCACATTCAAAAAAATACAGGACTTGAGGTACGGGGAAAACCCGCACCAGAAGGCTGCTTTCTACAAATCTTACTGGATAAATGAGACATGCGTAAGCACATCAAAGCAATTGCAGGGAAAGGAATTGTCTTACAACAACATTTTGGATGCAAACGACGCCTTTGAGCTTGTCAAGGATTTTAATGAGCCTACAGCTGCTGTCATAAAGCACACAAACCCAAGCGGAGCCGCAACAGCCTCAAGAATTGAGGAAGCGTACAAAAAAGCGTATGAAACAGATGCAAAATCAGCATTCGGAAGCGTTGTTGCATTAAACAGGCCGTGCAATGCCCAAATTGCAAAGATGATGAAGCCGTTGTTTGTCGAGGTTGTCATATGCCCAAAGTTTGAGAAAAATGCCATGAAAATCCTGAAAGAAAAGAAGAATTTGAGGCTGCTTGAGACAGGCCCTATCTCAAGAAATTACAAAAGCCATGACATGAGAAGGGTTGTAGGAGGATTGCTGGTGCAGACAAGGCAGTATCCTGGCTTAAGCCAAAAGAATCTGAAAGCTGTCACAAAAAGAAAGCCCACAAAAGAAGAAATAAAAGACATGATGTTTGCATGGAAAGTCAACAAGCACGTCAAATCCAATTCAATTGTCCTGGCAAAAGGCAATGTGACTGTTGGCATCGGGGCTGGCCAGATGTCAAGGGTTGATGCTGCAAAGCTGGCTGTCATGAAATCAGAAGGCAAAAGCAGCGGCTCTGTCATGAGCTCCGATGCCTTCTTCCCGTTCAGGGACGGCGTTGACGAGGCAGCAAAAGCAGGAGTGACTGCAATAATCCAGCCCGGAGGCTCAATAAGGGACAAGGAAGTGATTGAGGCAGCAAACGAGCACAACATTGCGATGGTATTTACAGGCATAAGGCTGTTCAGGCACTAGATTTTTAAACATAGAAAAGTTTATATATTTAAACATACATAAGTTTAATTTATGGCAGTTAAAACAATAACAATTAAGGAAAGTGCGTATGAGGCGCTAAAGTCGCTTAAATTTGCCAGAGAGAGCTTTAGCGACACAATACTAAGAGTTGCCAGGCGCAAGCCACTGAGTGCCTTTTTTGGGGCTCTTAGCAAAAAAACCGGCGAAAGGCTTGAAAGAGAGGTATTCGGCGCAAGAAAGAAACGAAATCAAGCCCATAGAGCCAGGGTGAATCAAATAGCCAAAACATTTAATGAGATGTAAACATGGCTTGCCTAGACACAACTTTTTTGGTTGATTTGCTTCGCGGCAAAAGCGAAGTCAGCAAGCTTATGGAAGAAATAGACAAAAATGAGGAGATTATTGCAATAGCAGCTCCTTCTGTTATGGAGATTTGGCTAGGCGCCTGCTTATCAAAAGCCTCCAAAGCTGAAAAGGACAAAGTAAACGATTTGCTGAAGTCATTTGACATTCTTGAACTTGACGAAAAGAGCGCAAAAGAGGCTGGTGAAATAGAAGCCAGACTAATAGGTGAGGGAAAAATAATTGAAACTGAGGATGTAATGATAGCGGCAATAGCCAAGGTTCATGGTGAAAAAATTGTCACGCGAGACAGCCACTACGCAAAAATTCAC
>JACPMU010000074.1:0-7411 GCA_016185865.1 Candidatus Woesearchaeota archaeon
AATATTGTAAAAAAAATATAAAAAACCCAAAAATAAAATTCAGGCAATCAAATTTATTCCAAAATATAAAGGGAAAGTTTGATTCTATTATTTTTAATCCGCCGTACCTGCCCCAGGAATTGCAGCTGAAGGACCTTACAATTGAAGCAGGAAAAAAAGGATACGAGGTCATTGAAAGTTTTTTGAATAATATTAATGATTTTTTAAATCCCGAAGGAACTGTATTAATGGTTTTTTCTTCATTGACCAAAAAGGAAAAAATTGAAGAGTTTATTAAAATCAATTTATTGGAGTTTCAGGAACTGGAAAAGCAGCACATCTTCTTTGAGGATATTTATGCTTATTTATTGGGAAAAAACGAATTTTTGAAAAAACTGGAGAACAAAAAGATAACAAATGTAAAATACCTAGCAAAAGGGCACCGCGGACTGCTGTACACAGGATTATACACAAACAAAAAAATAGCCGTAAAAACAAAAAATCCCAAAAGCGAGGCATTCGGAAGAATAGAAAACGAGGCAAAATGGCTGAAAAAGCTGAATAAATACAGCATAGGGCCAAAATTAATATTTTTTGACAAGTATTACTTTATATATGAATACATTGAAGGAGATTTTATCATAGATTACGCAAAAAAATCAGATAAAAACAACATTAAAAAAATAATAAAAAAAATATTCAGTCAATTATTCATTCTGGACAGGCTGAAAATCGACAAGGAGGAAATGCACCATCCTTTAAAGCATATAATAATCAGCCATAATAAGCCTTTTCTGATAGACTTTGAAAGAACGCATTATTCGCAAAACCCGAAAAACGTCACCCAATTCTGCCAGTTCCTGGCAAGCGGGCACTTGAATAAAATATTATCAGATAAAAGGATAAAAATCAACAGAAACAAAATAATAAAATTGGCAAAGGTTTATAAAAATAGCAGAAACAATGCAAACCTAAAGAAAATAATTGGGCAAATATGAAAATAAGAAAAAATCACCTGTATTTTGGGATAATTGCTGCAGCTGTTTTGATTGCCGTATTTTTATATTATAAAAATTCAAAAGAAAGCCAAACAACAGAAAATAATGCAATAAAAGAATCCAGCAATCCATGGCAGGTTGACGCAAACGGCTACCTTTCCTATCCTTTGGACAGGGGAGATGTGCTCTTCAACAGGCAGAATTACGATGAAACTAATAACCTTACAATAAGCAAAATAATATACCAAAGCAGAAACGGCAACATATATGGATTGCTGGTGCTGCCAAAATTCGCAGCAGAGCTGCTGCCGGGCGTTGTTCTGCTTCCTGGCGCAGGGGTTTCAAAAGAAAGTGAATTAAAGCTTGCAAAAGAGATTGCAGAGCTTAATGCAGCTGTTTTGGTCATTGACCAAAGGGGAACAGGCGAAACAGCTGGAATATTGCCAAAAATTGAAGATGATTATGCGGCTTTCTTAAGCGGCCAGGAGCCTTACCAGCATCTCATGGTTTATGACGCATTAAGAGCTTATGACTTGCTGTACAGCGCCCCGTTTGTTGATCCTGAAAGGATAATCATCGCAGGAGAGAGCCTTGGAGGAAGAATAGCTGTAATTGCCGCTGCCATTGACAGGAACATCAAGGGAGTATTGGTAATAAGCTCGTCAGGGCTTGATTTTGGGGAAGCAAATGACACCAAAGTAAACGCATTTTTGCAGTCAATCGATTCAGACCATTACATTGCTCAAATAACACCAAGAAAAATAGTCATGATGCACAATTACAACGATGCAATAATACCCTTGTCAAGCGCAATAAGCACATATCAAAAGGCGCAGCAGCCAAAGCATTTTGTTTTGGTTAATGACACATCATGCAACCATGGCTACTGCGACAGCATGCACGATGGAATGATTGAGAGTCTGGACTATCTTGTTGGAATAAGGTCAAAGACTTTGGCCAGTGTGCCTGTAAGATGAGCAAAAAGCAACTCTGGCTGAATCTCAGGTGATAGAATAAGTTGTCTATTGCGGGTGATTTGCCATAGATTTCAAGATTATCTCTTTTGTTATAATTTGATATTTAGAGCAAGTTTGGATTAATTCGCTTGTCTTTGGTGTTGGAAAACAGCAGTAAATTACTTCTTTGTTTAATCCTTTTACGATATATCTTATTGCTGGACAAAAATCAGCATCACCACTAAACAACAATGCAGTGTCATATTTTTTTGTTAATGCGTCTATAATCATATAAATTGCCAACTGAACATCTACACCCTTTTCCCAACTTTTATAACAATCCATAATCTGTATTTGCTTTTTGCATTGGGGGCAAATTATATGTTCTGCTTTTTGGTGTTTACAACTAACACAATTGATATCTATTTTTTTAAGTCCTCTTTTTACTAATTTTCCAAGATGTAACTCTAAAAAAGGAGTTTGTCTTAAATTCTTAAAAAATTTTGATTGGTCTGCGTATGCCTGTGGGTCTTCTTGTTGGTTTACTGGACAATTAAAATATCTTATTTTTACCAATGTTCTTTTGACAAATCAAGCATATTATTACATAAATCATTAAATTTTATACTCGTTATACCATAGTTATTTTTAGAATTATGATAAAAATTACTACCATCAAAATATGCAAAGACTTTCTTTTTTTCAACCATTTAATAACCCTATTTTACGAGAATTAATAAAAACCTTTCGTTACGATGCCGTTCAGACATAGTAACAAAAGGGAGATAATTATGGGTATAATTATAAAGTCGTGTTTATAAATCTTTTGGTAACATTAGGCATATTAACATATATACTGTAGAATATAGAATGACACCAGCACAAGCTTGTGGAATTGATGTTTTGGATAGGAATAGGTGGCTTTCGTTGTTGAAATTGAGTTTAAAGTAAAAAAGCTTATAAATAATTATAAGATAGTTAGAACAAAATGAGCAGAGCATCAGAGCTATCAAAAAAGATAGCAGAGTTTAGAAAGCAACATACCATTAATTACATTGGTTGGGAAAATAAACTATTGTTGTTATTCCATCAATTAGAAGGTATGCCTACCTTAAAACAAATTTATGATTTAATAGAAAACCACCAAGATACGTTTCAATTAAAACCAGAACATTTTAAATCTCAATATGGAGTACCTGCTTATAAAAATCAAGTAAGAAGTCATATTGCTAATTTGGTTCAATCTGGTCATTTGAAATGGGTAGATAATGGGCAATATAGAATAACAGAAAAAGGTATAAAATGTGTAAATGAGTTTAGAAAATTATCACCCGAATTAGACAAGAAAAAATAACACCCGCAGATCAGACAGAGTTCAAAAAGCATACCTTTATATATAACCTCTGCATACTTACGTATGGTACATCGAAAAGGCTATTTCTAGTATTTTCGTGTAACTAATTAATACGAGGGAAGAACATGCGTTATGGAAGTTTTGAGAACAGGTCCATGCACAAGATAAAGTGTTCTGACTGCGGAGCGGATGCAGAAGTGCCATTCGAGCCAAAGGAAGGAAGACCAGTCTACTGCAGAGACTGTTACAGCAAGAAGAGAAGGTACTAAGATTTTAACAATCTTTAGATCACCAGTTTCTTAGAATTTATTTTTCTTTTTTTTAATTTTAATTGTTTAGTTACTACATTACTAATTATATATATTTCTCATGAAAAGAACTAAATAGTACCTAATTAGACAATATATTAATGATTGACAAAACAACTCGCAATATCCTATCCATCGGAGGATTAATGTTAGTTCTCATATATTTTTTCTTGAAGGGTATAATTCTTGCCGCACTTATTATTGGGCTAGTACCAATGATTCTAATTTTCTGTACCCTTATGATTCTTAAATATGGCTTTAAAATTTCTAGGCTGAAAGAAAAGTCTACTGTCGATATTGTAATGCTTTCAATTGGATTAGGGGGGTCAACTGGTTTAATTCTTATAATTTTGGTTAAGCTATTTTACAAAGGAGTTTAGAATATGATTATTTTTTATACGCAATTCTGTAAACCATTCCGGCATTGTCATCTGAAACATACATTATTCCTTCTTTGTCAAAAATAATATCAACAGGCCTGCCTAAAACTTTGTTATTTTCAGTTAACCAGCCTGCTGCAAAGTCATGAACTTGCTTGGTTTTCATGTCAATTCTAACAACCTTGTAGCCTGTTGGTACTTTCCTGTTCCACGAGCCGTGATAAGCGACAAATAAATCCCCTTTGTATTCTTCAGGGAAATTATTCCCAAAATTGAATGCCAATCCTAAAGGAGCGGAATGTGCCTGCAGGTCTATAAAGCTTGGTTCTTCAAAAGGCTCCATGCAGGGATTCCTGATGTAAGTGTTCTTGTCAAAATCATCATCATGGATGTTTTTTCCGTAGCAGATTGGCCAGCCATAATTCTTGCCTTCCTTCACTATGTTGATTTCATCAGGCGGCAAGTCTTCTCCAAGCATGTCCCTTGAGTTTTCTGTTGCATACATTTCATTGGATTCAGGATGGAAAACAAAGCCGACAGCATTCCTTATGCCTTTTGCAAAGATTTTGCAGTCACCCCCATCAATGCCGCATTTCAAAATAGATGCTCTTCTTTCATCGCCTTCAATACAGACATTGCAGCTTGAGCCTATGCTGACAAACAACTCATTGTCTTTTATCCTTATTGTCCTTGTCCAATGGCCTCCTTCCGGCAAATCAGTTACATGCTCAATCGTTGGCTTATCTGCTGTCAAGCCATCATTTAGCTTTACTTTTATCACGCTGCCCTCATTTGCAACATACATAAAATCATCAAGAAAAGCAATCCCATGAGGCCTGTTTAACCCGTCAATTACTTTAATATTTTTATCTGCCTTTCCGTCATCATTGTTGTCAGGCAAAGCTATTATCGAGCCTGCGCTTGGGATGCTGACAAACAATGTATTTTTATGGAATTCCATAAACCTTACCCCTTTGTTTGGGCCTGGAAGATTAAAGCCTTTTCCCAAATCAGAGGCAAAAACACCTACTTCAAAGTTAGCTGGAAGATTTATATTTTTTAGAATAAGATTTTCAGATTTTGCAGTTTGGTTGGTTTGGATTTTGGCTGCATCATTGCTGTTTGTATTGGCTGCATTGCACCCGATAACCATGATTATCAGTAAAAAAACCAAACTTTTTTGCCTTCCCATGCCCATCAGGCAATTATTGATTTATTTAAATATATTGAAACAAAAACCTTTAAATACAAATTTTCTATTTCTGTTTATTATGAAATGGCGCCTTATAGAGCAGCAGCCTTATTCTGCAGCCATGAACATGGCCATAGACCATGCTGTTTATGAAAGCGTTGCTAATCAAAGAGAATATCCTACAATAAGGTTTTATAGGTGGAATAACAGCTCTGTTTCTATCGGCGCATACCAGAACCCAAAAGAAATAAACTTGGATGCATGCAAAAAGCACAATGTAGGCATTGTGAGAAGAATGACAGGTGGAAGGGCTGTTTTTCATGACAAGGCTGATTTTACATACAGTGTAATTGCTCCAATCAGGGTTTTTAACTACAGCATTGAAAATGCCTACAGAGAAATTTGCTCCTGGATTATCAATGCCCTTGATGATTTGGGAATCAAGGCAGCCCTGGAAAGCAAAAATGACATTGTTGTTAATGGCAAGAAGATATCAGGAAATGCCGCAAAGGCAATGGAAAAAGGAATATATCTGCAGCACGGCACCCTGGTTTACGGCATTGATTTTGATGTCATGCCTCAGGTTTTGAATGTTTCTGAAGATTTGATTAAGGAAAGAGTTACATCAATACTGCAACATAAAAAAATAAACCAGGAAAAAACATACAACACATTAAAAAACAGCTTCACCAAAAACAAAGAATTCAAAACAGAAGAGTTGTCAAAATACGAATTAATGAGAGCGCAAGATTTGGCAAAAACAAAATATAATACAATAATGCTTCCTGCAGACACTTTGCTTAAGAATAAAGGAGCTTGTTATGTGGAAAGAGGTGGTTAGAATATTAGTTTTTCAAACAATTAACAAGAATATTCTTAATTAACTCTTAGTTTGTTGGCTCGAAGTAGGAGGTTGAACATATATATGTTTTCTTGCATATTCTCTCATCCTAGCAAATGCATCTGGTAAATTAAATATAAGATAACGTGATTTAACAGGTGAATCTAAGAGTGAAGATAAAACAGCATGTGACATTCGCTTTACACCCGTTCTAGTTACTTGGTCAATTTCATATTTGCCATCTCCAACATCTTTCATAAGACGAAGAGCGACATATCTGTCAAATGCTTTCTTAACATCCGCTGGATCTTCCTTCAAAGCTTTAGCTACTTCTGTAACATTAATTTGTGATATTTTTTGGCCATTAAGTAAATGAAAATAAGCAACTATTAAATCGTCATATCCTAATCCTGAAGGTAAGAATGGTTTTTGTAACTCTTTTTCGTCTAATCCTGAAGATGAGAACGGTTTTTGTAATTCTGACAAAGCAGCACCTATATCCTCAGGTTTCCAAAGCAATTCGTCTAAAGTCATTTTAATCACTACATAGGATACTATGCCTGTTTATAAATCTTTCGTTTCTTAGAAGTAGTGACAAATTACTGGAAATCGCACAGCTGCAGCCTTTCCATCAAATCCATCATAAATCTTGCTGCCTGCGCCCCATCCACAATCCTGTGGTCATATGTCAATGACAAGGGCAGCATCTTCCTTATTTCAACCTTGCCGGCTTTGACAGCTGGCTTTTCCATAATCCTGCCAACTCCTAGAATCGCGCTTTCAGGATAGTTAATGATTGGAGTGAAGAACTCAACTCCAACAGAGCCAAGGTTAGAGACAGAGAAAGAGCTTCCTTTCAAATCCATGAGGTTGATTTTCCTGCTTCTGGCATCATTAGCCAGTTTATCTATGTCTTTTGCGATTGTCTTGATGTCCTTTGCCTCAGCTCCCTTGACAACAGGCACAAACAAGCCTTCTTCTGTATCAACCGCAATCCCAATGTTGTAATATTTCTTTAAAATAATCTCCTCGCCTTCCAGTGAAGCGTTAAGATAAGGATGCTCCTTGAGGCACAAAGCAGCTGCCTTCACAATGAATGGCATGAAAGTTAGCTTTATCCCTTCTTTCTCATAAGCAGCTTTTTCCTTTTCTCTTTTTGCAGTAAGCTCTGTCACATCAGCCTCGTGCATGTTTGTCAGCTGCGCTGCTGTGAATATTGATTCTGACATTTTGCTTGCAACTGTTTTTTTAACTCCATGAAAAGCTACCCTGTCAACGTATCCAAAAAAATCATACTTTCTTGTTACCTTTATGCCGGATTCTTCTTTTTTAGGAGCAGTTCCAGCCGCTTTCTGCACATCATCGATTGTGATTCTTCCTTCAGGTCCTGTTCCTCTAATTAC
>JACPMU010000074.1:7433-11530 GCA_016185865.1 Candidatus Woesearchaeota archaeon
GACAGCAGGGGTTGCTTGAATAGCAGAGCCCACCCCGCCACCATCTACGCCGCCCGAAATTGATGCAGAGGTTTTTGGCTTTCCGTAAATCGGGGAAACCTTTGTTGCTTCCTCAACAAATCCTACAACAGAGCCGGTGTAGGGAACATCGCTTTTTTCTTTTTGTTCCATATGCCTCTTTGCATCAGCCTCTGTCTCATGCTCCTCAAGGATTGTAACCATTGTCTCTCCTACATGGATTATGCCCCCGGCTTTTACATGAAGCTTAAGAATTTTGCCGGACTTTGGGGATGGCATCTCAACAATGGCTTTGTCTGTCTCAATCTCGCCAAGAGGCTCGTCAGCTTTTATCTTGTCGCCTTCCTTGACAAGCCATTTGACTATTTCACCCTCATGGATTCCCTCCCCGACATCAGGAAACTTGAATTCGTAAGGCATTTTATTGGTGTTTTCTTATTTTAATATTTCAATCCGTTCGCTTCGCTCACAACAGTTACTGCGAAACCCTCGCTGTCTGCCACACGCTCGGGTTTCGCCTATTTATTTTTTATTGTTATAATCCGAGGCGTTGCGATGTGGCATCGGAGCAACGCCGAGTGTAAATTTTGTAATTTGCGAAGCAAATTACGGATTGATTATTATAAATTTAATATAATTTCTTTTCAAAACCCCATTACTTTTTCAATTCCTTTAATCACTCTATTAACATCAGGCAAAAAATACCCTTCAAGCTTTGCAAGCGGAAACGGGACATCTGGGGAGGTGACTCTTACAACAGAAGCTTCAAGGCTTAATAATGCCTTTTCATTTATTGCTGCAATTAATTCTGCTGCAAACCCGCTTGTCCTTATCGCTTCATGTGCAATCACGCATCTTCCTGTTTTTTTGACCGAATTTATTACAGTTTCTGCATCGTAAGGGTTTATTGTTCTCAAATCAATCAGTTCAACGCTGTACTTGTTGTTTAATTTCTCAATTGCATCCTGGCAAGTCTTGACCATTGCTCCCCATGCAATTAATGTCAAGTCATCGCCTTCCTGAACAACATTTGCCTTGCCTATTGGAACAAAATACTCCTTTTCAGGAATGTCCTGCTTTATTGCGCGATAAATCCTCATAGGCTCATAAAAAATTACAGGGTCAGGATCCTGAATTGCTGCTGCCAATAGCCCTTTTGTGTCGTAAGGGTTGCTTGGGATAACCATCTTGATTCCTGGTATATGGGAAAATAAAGCTTCACCGCTTTCGCAATGCAGTTCCAAAGCCCTTATCCCCCCGCCATAAGGTGCTCTGACAACAAGCGGGCATGTATAACGGCCTCTGCTCCTCATTCTTATCCTGCCGGCATGGCTAAGCAGCTGGTCAAATGCAGCGTACATAAATCCGCTGAACTGGATTTCAGCAACAGGCTTAATTCCGTTTACAGCCATTCCAATTGAAATGCCAACAATTCCAAGCTCTGCCAACGGCGTGTCAATAACCCTTTCAGGCCCAAACTCTTTCTGCAGCCCATCAGTTGCCCTGAAAACACCGCCATTCACTCCAACATCCTCGCCAAGCACGACAACACTCTTGTCTCTGGATAATTCCTGCCTGAATCCCATTGTCACTGCCTGCACTATGTTTGCTACTGCCATTTTATTTGATTAATTTTTTATTTGATCTTTTTAGCGCCTTTCCTTCATCATAAAAACAAACTATCCTTCCGTCCTCATCTCGTTCAACATGCTTTCCTTCGAACTCTGACATTTTTTCACTTAACTCTTGTGGGACTAAAGCCTCATCCGAAAATTCTTCCGCATCCCTTAGCAAACTGTCAATGGCTCTTGAGCATTCTGTAGCTACTGGTTCAGGTTTTCTGTGTTTGCCCCTTGCCTGGGGGACTATATGCATTGTATTGTACACTATACGATAAGTTGCAACCATTGCCCTGTATCTTTCAACATTACTCATTTAATTTATTCTCCGAACAATTCCTCCATTTCCTCTTTCTGCTGCTGAGTCATTTCCGCGAAAACATACTTAAAGATGTCCTTAGGGTCTGCTGGCGGCAGTTTCTCAAATTCTGTGACTGCTTTTTCAACAATGTCCTTTGATTTATTTAACACACTTTCTTTGTACTTGTCATCAAGCAATCCTTTTTTTCTCATATATTTTTCAAGCCTGTCAATAGAATCTTTTTTTGTCCATTGCTCAAGCTCCTCTTTTGAGCGGTATTTTGAAGCATCATCGCTTGTTGAGTGGTCGCACATCCTGTATGTGAAGCATTCTATCAGAGTAGGCCCTTTTCCAGCTTTTGCCTTTTCAACAGCCTCTTTCATTGCCTTGTAAACAGCGAAAATGTCCATGCCATCAACCTGAATTCCCTCAAACCCGTAAGCAATCGCCTTTTGCGCAATGGTATCTGCATGGGTTTGCTTTTTTCTCGGGACAGATATCGCATACTGGTTGTTTTCGCAGATAAATACAACAGGAACATTGAAAACTCCTGCAAAGTTCATTGCCTCGTGAAAATCGCCTTTTGAAGTGGCCCCTTCGCCAAAATAAACAGCTGATATTTGCTTTGTGCCTTTTAGCTTTGCAGCCCATCCGGCTCCAACAGAATGCACTGTCTGGGTTCCTACCGGAATTGCAATCGGGAAATTGTTGACATTGCCAGGAGCTTTTTGGCCCCTTTCATCGCCGCTCCAGTACTGAAGAACCTGCACAATCGGCTGCTTTCTTGCTATCAGCAGTCCGCTGTTCCTGTACATCGGAAACACAAAATCCCATTGCGCTTCCAACCTGGCTAGCTTCCTGGCCCTTGAACTGGATGTATGTTCCAAGCCTTCCCTGCCTCTGCATGTTGAAGGCTTTCTGGTCAAAAACCCTCACAAGAACGAGCATTTCATACAGCTTCTTTATTTCATCATTGGAAAGGTTTGGCATTAATGCTTCATCGCAGTTGCCTTCTTCGTCCAAGACCTGCAAATACTCTACCTTAAACTCCCTCAGCACCTTTTTTGGCATGACAGAACCTCTTAAAAACAGATTTTTGGGATATTTATAAAGTTTATTGAAGGTTTTGGCAACATTTAAATAAAAATATGGCTTTCCGTCATTCATGGACAGAAGGGCATTTTTAACAGGGGCTTCAGCCTATTTGGGTTTGTCAGCCATTGCAAATAAAGCCTATGCTGTTGACATCAGCCCGGATGGAAAATTAAACGTTACAGCTGATTTCCTGAGAGAATTGTCATCTTACTTGAACCGCTTTGCTTTTGGGTCAAGAGAACTTAAGCATATTTCAATTAAGGTTAGGGAAGGAAACTATCAATACTCGACTGCTTATGGCTTGGAAACTATTGCTGTAAAAGATATGGGGCATTCTTACAAATTAACACAATTGAAAAAAGGCCAGCCGCTTGTAGTGTGGACACGCGACCTTAGCGACTTGTCTAAGCCTGTTTTTGGGCGCGCTGATGCAAACCTTGACGGCAGGATTGACCGCCTTTTTAAGGAGATTCATGAAGGAACAGATGTTCAAAAACTACCATTCAGCAAGCTTACCCAAAGTGAAAAAGTATACCACCAAGACGAATTCGAAAGAGCGCTAAGGGCACTGAGAAGGAAAATGAATGTCTAGAAATTGTTTCTGTTCATTGCATTCTTAATGAACAATTCCCCTGCTTTGTAAGAACTCCTCACAAAAGGGCCTGAAGCGCAGAACAAGAAGCCAAGCTCAAGCGCTTTTTGTTTGAAGTATTCAAATTTATCTGGAGCAATAAAATTACTAATAGGGATATGCCAGTCAGTTGGCCTCAAATATTGTCCAATTGTTAAAATATCAACACCAATTTCTCTTAAATCCTTCATTGAGTGAATGATTTCTTCATCTGTTTCACTTAATCCAAGCATTATAGATGATTTTGTGTATATTTTAGGATTTAATTTTTTGACATTTTCCAAAACACTTAATGATTGCCTGTAATTTGCCCTTACGTCTCTTATCTTTCTCTGCAGCCTTTCAACTGTTTCTATGTTGTGGGCTATAACTTCCGGATTTGCATCAACAACTTTCTTCAGATTTTCAATATTTCCATTAAAATCAGGAATCA
>JACPMU010000052.1 GCA_016185865.1 Candidatus Woesearchaeota archaeon
GCCTACATGCTTCCTGTCGCAGGTGCTCCTTGTTGCAACCTGCTTTGCAATGTTCATGAAATACTGCTCCCAGTTTACCCTTGTCATTTTTGAAATTTTAATCAGATTTTTTATTATTTTCAATCCGTTCGCTTCGCTCACATATTCTTGTGCTCGGTGTTCTTGTTTTGCCACATCAGAACACCTCGCCTATCTATTTTAATTCTTTTAACAAATTATCAATTTTTTTATATAAATCTTTTAATGAGCCATCATTAACGATAATCTTCTCAGCCATCCCAAACGTTGCATCAAGCTGCTGATTGGTGTCGCTTTTTAAATTTTCCCTCTGCTCCTGCTGCTTGAACTCTTCTAGTGTTTTTGCATCCCCTGCCCTCTTTCTCTCAAGTAGCCTTTTGAACCTTATTTCAACAGGAGCATCAACCCCCACCAAAATAAAATTTTTATTTTTCATCAGTTCCTTTGCCTCAAAAGGGCTTCTTATGCTGTCAATAACAAAATTTTGATTTTTTTTGGTTTTTGATTGTTTATTTATTTTTTTATTGATTTGTTTTGCCAGATAATTTGACCCAAATTTTTCCCTCAGCTCATTTCCAAGATTAATCAGATTGTTCCTTGAATGCTCGAGTTTTCTTTTTGTTGCCTCTTCCCTGATCACGTCAGAAAGCGAGTAATAAATAAACCCTTTTGATTTCAAATAGTTAGCAGCTTCTCCCTTGCCGGATGCGTTTTTGCCTGTCAATCCAATTATCATTTTTTCTGCAGCTTTTCCAGCTCTTCCTCAAACCTTTCCAGGTCCTCAAACTCCCTGTAAACAGAGGCAAACCTTATGTATGCAATCTTGTCAAGCGACTTGAGCTTTTTCATGATTAATTCTCCTATCACCTTGCTTTCCACTTCCACAGAATCCCTCTTTCTCAGGTCAGACTCAACATCGTCCACAAGCTTTTCAATCTTATCCAGGCTGATATCCCTTTTTTCGCATGCCTTGAGAATCCCATTAATCACTTTTTGCCTTTCAAACCTCTCCCTTTTGCCGTCCTTTTTGACAACAACTATCTCTGCTTCCTCCACCCTTTCGTATGTCGTGAACCTTTTATTGCACTTCAGGCATTCCCTTCTCCTTCTTGTTGCCTCAAGATTTTCGGTGTCCCTTGTGTCAATAACCTGCGTTTCCTCGTTGTTGCAGTACGGGCATTTCATTTTACAAGAGTAGTTTAATTATGGAATATAAAGGTTATGGAAACAAATAACTATTTAAAACAACTAAAAAATTCAAATAAAGATGGAAATTAAAAAAATAAACGTTGGCGGCCAGGCGCTTATAGAGGGTGTAATGATAAGGGGGCCTCACAAATATGTTGCCGCTGCGAGAAAAAAAGGCAGGATAATATCAAAAGAAGGAAGAATTCCCTCAAGAAAATACGCCTTTATGAAATGGCCTTTTATAAGGGGCTTTGTAAACCTTGTTGACATGCTTGTCATCGGCATCAAATCCTTGATGTGGAGCGCAGAGCAGGCTGCTCCAAAAGGCGAAAAGATAGGAAAAAACGAGCTAACCTTTGCAATTTTAGTTTCAGTAGGCTTTGCAATCATCTTTTTTATAGCACTGCCTTATTTTTTAACAAACCTTATAGGGTTTGCTGAAGAAAAAAAGCCTGTTTTGTTCAACATTATTGACGGGATTATCAGGATTTTAATTTTTTTAATTTACATTGTAGCAATCTCATTCATGAAAGACGTTAGAATACTGTTCCAGTACCACGGGGCTGAGCACAAGGCAATACACTGCTATGAAAAAAACAGAAAATTAAGCGTTGCAAATGCCAGAAAATTCACTACTTTGCACCCAAGGTGCGGCACGTCATTCATATTGATTGTTTTTATAGTAAGCATTTTCGTTTTTTCACTGCTGCCGTCCATTGTTTTATACTATTATCCAAATTTTTTGGACCTGAATCACTGGGCCAGGAAGGGAATTTTGTTTCCTGTCAGGATCCTGCTGCTTCCGTTAATTGCCGGAATTTCCTATGAAATACTTAAAGTCAGCGACAAAAAGCAAAACAACTTTTTGTTTAAATTAATTTCAATGCCTGGCCTGTGGCTGCAAAAAATCACAACAAAAGAGCCAAGCAAAAAGCAGATAGAAGTGGCTGTTATTTCCCTGAAAAAACTGTTAAAAATAGAAAAAAAATAAAAAAAGAAAGAGCTTATCTTCTTTTTCTCCTTCTTCCGCCGCGGGCCATCTTTGCTGCGGATATGTCGCCGCTCTTGTCGATGAAGTACAAGTAACCGGACTTTTTCTTTACACCGGCTTTAGCCACCATTTCAATCTTGGCTTTGCCTTTCTTTCTTCCGCCTCTTGACATCTTGGCCCTGGCTACGTTGCCCCTCTTGTCAACAAAATAAAGGTAGCCTTTTTGCTTTCTTACTCCAACCTTTGCTACTTTTTCTGCCATTTTAGATTTACCTCCCTGCTTTTTTATTATATTAAGACGACTTAATGCACCCCACGTCTTATCTGTCGACTACAAAATCTAGGATATATATAAACATTTCGTTTTTTATGACGAGAGCAAAATATAAATTCAAGCCTTTACAATTCATCAACCCTTTTAAGGTATTCCTTGACCCTTGAATTTATGCTCTGCAGCAAAATTTTCTCAATCTTTTCCTCAAAAATTTCATTTAAATTGCTGTGCTCGGTTATCCTGTATGCATTGAGCCTTTTTTCAATGAGCAAAATATCTTTCAGCCTTTTTAGCTGCCTTCTTATATTTGAGGAGGCAATTCCAAGCATCGGCAGCTTTAAATTTTTTCTGTCCTCAATCACAAGGGAGCATATTTCGTCGCTTGTCAGGCTACTTTGCTGTTTTTTCGCCTTTACCAGAACATTAAAGACATCAACAACAACATCCCTTGAATCGCCGGGCTGCAATAAGCCAATAGAAAGGCAAAGCTTTCTTACAAGCTCCCTGTCGCTTAAGTTTGCCGGCTTTTCGTATCTCCTTAATGTAATTTCTGCCAAAGGCATGTCTTTGGAAATTGTTTTCTGCTTTGCCATTGTAAAAGTTTTAAGAATTAAGAAGTATTTATATGTTTTGATTGATAATTTTTCAGCCGAGGCTCAAAATTTCATCTTTGTTCAATAAGGCCAGTCCAGCCTTCTTTCCCATGATCTGCACTTCAATTATTTTCTGAGGGTTTTCCAGGTCAACCTTTTGCCTGTCAACAACTTCTGTCAATTTGAGTATGAGTTCTGTAGTGGAAATATCCAAATGCCTTTTTTGAAGGTCCAGCTTCCACTTTTCATTTTTCTTTATTCCTTTCTGCAGCTTTTTGATTTCCTTCTGCATAGCGCTTACACTTGAGGATGTCCACTTGTCTATAGGAATCCAGTGGAATGTGTGATCGAACATGCCTTTTTTCTTTTTTATCTTGTTAAGGATTTTAACTATTTTCTTTGCATTCCCAACTCTTAGTTTGAACACCCCATCAACATCAGACTTCAGGAACTTGGCTTTTTGCTTGACGGCTTTTAATGCCTTTTCCACGTTCTCTTTTGCGCTTCCTGCATGGCTTGCGTCATGGGTTACAATAAGGTTTGCTTCGACCATAATCAAAGATTACAATTTCGGTATATAAATATTTTTCTACTTTATGCCGGAAAACATCTCAATTAGCCATAATGTTTATAAATATATAACTATCCTTGAGAAATTAGATGAGTAGAATTATGCCAGCAGGAACCATTGGAGCAATAGTAACTAGCGTCGACATTGAAGGAGAAGTTGCACCAGAGCATGCTATTACTCGTGTCAAAATCCGGCCCCAAGGAATAAATGTTGAAGATAGTATCAATCTAACACCGAAAGAAATGCGAGAATTGGTTGCTCATTACAAGCTGGATACTTATTGTCAATTAAAAGATCATTTTGTCCAGGCAGTATACCACAATGGCAGGTTAACAAGGCTTGAGCCCCCGTCTCGGGACTGGGCAGGGTAGCATTCCTTAATCATCAGATTATCCATAAATTATAATTTATCAAATTCAATATTAAATTCCTTGCTTTTTACCTTTTCATTGCTTGTAAAAGCATGCTTCCTGCTTGGCTCAAGCTCGGAAATCCTGAACTGTGAAGCCCCGACTTTCTCCTTGATTACCAGATTCCATTCCTTGAGCATTTCTTTTAATTCATCATCAGTCTTAATAAACAAAGAAATGCTGTCGGATTTCTGCAGCCCCGCTTTTTTCCTTAAAGCCTGCACCCTTCTCATAATTTCGCGAGCAAACCCTTCTGCCTCTAATTCATCTGTCATTTCCCTGTTTAAATAAATAAAGCCATTCCTGAAAATGCCTTCTTCATAAGGCAACGGGACATCTCTTGTGACAAACAAATCCTCTTTCACAATTTCCATCATTTCGCCATCAGCATTGAATGAGTATTTTCCCCTTTCCTCTATTTGCTTTAGTACGCTCTCAGGGCTGTCAATTGTAAGCTGGGCAATCAGCTTGGGAGCTTTGTCCCCGAACTTTGGCCCTATTTTTGAGTAATCCACCTTTATCTTTATCTTGATATTCGGCAACGATTCCACAATTTTTACTTCCTTCACATTAATCTGCTTTTTTATAACGCCCCTTAGTTTTTCAACGGCATTAATGATATTCTTGTCCTTTACAGCTATCACAATTTCCTTTATTGGCCACCTGACTCCAAGGTGGAGCTTTTCCCTCACAGCAAGGGCGCTCTGCATGATCTCGCTTATGGCCTGCATAGACTCTTCCAGATTTTTATCAATCAAGTCATTGTCATATTTCGGCCAGCCAAGCAGGTGAACGCTTTCTTCCTTCAGCCTGAACTCGTGCCTGAAATTTTGGTATATCATTTCTGTTACAAAAGGCGCAATCGGCGCAAATAGCTTTAGAGATTCAACCAGCACATTATAAACAGTGTGCAACACAATTTTCTTGTCTTCCTCGCTTCCCATTGAGGCTTTTTCCCTTGTCAGCTGTATGTAGGTCCTGCTCAGCTCCAAAAATAATTCTTCAACTTTCCATGGGATTTCATTCAGCCTGTACTCATCAAATAACTCTGTTGCATTGCTTATTGCTGAATTAAGCTTTGATAATATGTGGAGCTCTTCAACATCAAGATTGTTTTTTTCCGGCCGCAAATCAGAAGGGTTTGCCTTGAGGTTTTTAGCCATGTCAATTGCATACTTGTGCAGGTTCCACAGCACCATCAGATTTTTATGCTTGACCTTCATGTCGTCAAAGTTATAGTTGACGTCAATTCCGGGAGATGTCCCGCCAATCATGTAA
>JACPMU010000053.1 GCA_016185865.1 Candidatus Woesearchaeota archaeon
TCTGTTTACAGGGGGCTGATAAGGATAGAAAAAGAGGCCCAGAAAACCTATTCATACCTTGAAAACCACATTTTAAAGCTTGGCGACAAGACACTTGCCAACAGCATACCAAGCTTAAAGATTGATGCAAACGATGTCAAGGCTTCTCATGGCGCAACAGTCGGCCAGATTGATGAAGAGCATTTGTTTTACTTAATGGCAAGAGGCTTGTCTAGAGTAGAGGCAGAAAAATTGATTGTTGAGGGATTTTTTGAGCCTGTAATCCAAAAGATACCAATGGAAGAATTAAAGGAAAAAATAAGGGAGATGGTGAAAGGATAAAATGGATGATTTGGCAAAGCATGTAGAAAAAATTTTGAAGGAGGAATGTCCTGGAATGTTTAAAGTATTTTTCAGAGATGGTTTTGGATGGAGTCAGGATGCAAATGAGCTGCTAAGCGGTGTAACAAATTACACTCCAAGAGTTATGGGAGCCTTAAATGGGTGGTATGCCGGAAGAGATGATTTAATGAAGGAATCATTTAAGTTCAAGCCGCTTGAAACAGGAACAAAAGTAGAAATTCCTTATACGCATGTCAAAGGCGTTTTGAAGATAAGGGAGATGGTAGGGTAAAATGCTGGAAACAGAAGTAAGAAAATATCTTGAGGAAAATGGAGCTGGAAGGTATCATATAAATCTAAAAAGTAGTTACATGTTTGACGCTAGCAAAGAGTTAGTTGTCCATATGCCTCAGGGGAGGTTCATTCCACTTTCAAAACAAGTAATTATTGGTTATTTCAAGGGAGAATTAGATGATACCAGTTTTAATATCCAAAAAGAGCAGAGCTATTTTGAAGTTCCGTATGCCAGCGTGGAAAGATTGGAAAAAATCGGGGTTTTCCCGTTAAATTTGCCGCGGCCAATAGCAGTTGTGAAAACTGGAGGATATTTTTAGAAGCAAAATGCTTTCAGCACAAACAAAAACATTGGATGTCGAATCAATTCGAAAAGATTTTCCTATTTTGCAGAGGAAGGTGCATAACAAGCCACTGGTTTACTTTGACAATGCTGCAACTTCCCAAAAGCCAAAGCAGGTGATAGAAGCGCTTGATTTTTACTACAAAAACTACAATGCAAATGTCCACAGAAGCATTCACCAGCTTGGAGAGGAGGCAACTGCAGAGTATGAAAAGGCAAGGCAGAAAATTGCCGATTTCATAAATGCGCAATATGAAGAAGTAATATTCACAAAAAACTCAACAGAAGGATTAAACTTGCTTGCATATTCCCTGACTTCAGGCTTAAAGAAAGGAGATGAAATTGTGATTTCGCAACTGGAGCATCACAGCAATTTTGTGCCATGGCAGCAGATGGCAAAGCATCTTGGATTAAAGCTGAAATTCATTGAAATTGACGATGAGGCAAAGCTTGATGAGGAATCAATCAAAAAAAATATCACCAAAAACACAAAGATTGTTTCAGTTAACCACATCTCAAATGCAATCGGCACAATAAATCCTGTTGAGGACATTGCGAAAATAGCGCATGAAAACAATGCCTTGATGGTTGTTGATGGATCTCAATCTGCTCCCCATATGCCATTGGACATGAAGAAGATTGACAGCGACTTTTATGTCTTCACAGGCCACAAGATGCTTGGACCTACTGGAGTTGGTGTTGTCTATGGCAAGAAAGAGCTGCTGGAAAGCATGAGGCCTTTTTTGTATGGAGGAGAGATGATAAATGAAGAATTGGATTTGGGGCTGCAGTTGACTACTTGACAAAAATTGGAATGAACAACATATTTGAAAGGGACAGGGAGCTTGTAGAGTATGCAATGGAAAAAATAAAAGAGATTGAGGGAATTACAATTTACGGGCCAAAGGAAAGGGCTTCAATCATTTCCTTCAATGTCAACGGAGTTCATGCGCATGATGTCTCGCAAATACTTGACAGCGAAGGGGTTGCAATTAGGGCTGGCCACCACTGCTGCATGCCTTTGATGAGCGTTTTGGGAATAACAGCAACAGCAAGAGCCAGCTTTTACCTGTACAATACAGAGCAGGAAGTGGATATTTTCATAAATGCCATACATAAAGTAAAGAAGATTTTTGGGGTTTAGAAAATGCAACAAGTAGTACTTCCAACAGAAGTTCAAACGAGATTTGTTCAAGTTTACGTTAGGGATAGGCCATACCTTATATGTAAAAATGAAGATTCACATGCAAAGATTCTGGCTGAAACATTACATGGATTAGGAATCATTCCAAAAACTAGATTTGGATTCCCAAATGCATTTGGCGATGGTTACAGGCTTGTTGGCGATGGATTTTGCTCCAATATTGGAAATGAATATAAATTAATGGGGGAAAGTGCACATTACAAACTAGGCCCTAATAGAAAGCATTTGGAGGATTTAACTGCTTTTATACCTAGTGGTGTTGTAATTACAATTGATGAAAAAGTTGAAGCAAATCCAATTGTTTAAAAAAATCAAAATTTACCAAAAATGGACACAATAGAACTGATGTACCAGGAGAATATTTTGGACCATTACAAGAGCCCGCACAATTTTGGCAAGATGGAAAATGCTACAGTCCACCATCACGAGAAAAATCCGTTGTGCGGAGATGAGCTGGACATGTATTTGGTCATCGATGAAAACAAGAAGATTGCTGATGTCAAAGTCAATCCTCATGGCTGCGCAATCTCTGTTGCAAGCGCCTCAATGCTCAGCGACGAGATAAAAGGCAAGACAATTCATGAGCTGGAAAAGATGGCAAAAGAAAACATTTTAGAAATGCTCGGCATTCCAATAAGCCCTGTAAGGCTGAAATGCGCCTTGCTTTCACTAGATACGCTTAAAAACAGCATACTGATATTTGAGAAGTATGTGAGGAAAAACTAAAAATGACAGACGAACTGGTAATCAAGGATTTGCACGTAAGTATCGAAGGGCAGAAAATACTGAATGGCGTAAATTTGACAGTCAGAAAAGGAGAAGTATGCGCCTTGATGGGTCCTAACGGAAGCGGAAAGTCAACTTTGGCTTACACATTAATGGGCCATCCTAAATATACAGTTGATAAAGGTGAAGCCTGGTACAAAGGCAAGAATATTTTTGAGCTAAAGCCGGATGAAAGGGCAAAGCTTGGCCTGTTTTTGTCATTTCAGTACCCGCAGGAAATTCCAGGTGTTTCTGTCTCGAACTTTTTGAGAACAGCGCTTAACTCCGTTAAGCCAAGCCAGATAAGCGTGCCTGATTTTGTCAAATTGCTAAAGGAAAAAATGAAACTGCTGAAAATTGATGATTCATTCAGCCGAAGATACCTGAATGAGGGCTTTTCAGGGGGGGAAAAGAAAAGGGCAGAGATTCTGCAGCTGGCAGTCCTGCAGCCGGAAATGGCCATTTTGGATGAAACAGATTCCGGACTTGATATTGACTCGCTAAAGACAGTTGCCCAGGGGGTCAATACCCTCTTAAATCCCAATTTTGGTGTTCTAATCATAACACATTACCAAAGGATTTTAAACTATATAACTCCTGATTCGGTGCATGTGATGGTCAAAGGCAGGATAGTGAAGAGCGGCGGAAAAGAGCTTGCACATGAATTGGAAGCAAAAGGATATGATGAAATAATTAAAGAAGCTGAAGTTGAGGTCTAAAACAAAAAATATTTAAAAACTATAGGATTTTGAATGAATATGGTCAATATAAATGCTTATTTGCAACAGTTAAGGCAGGATGCAATTAAAGGTTTTGCCGAACTCTCGGAACATCCTGTAAAATATACTTCCAAAGCTTTAGCTGATTTTGTCAAAGATTACTGGGATGTTGGGTTTTCTCTCGCTTCAGCACTTGCATGGACACCTTATGGGAGGGAAATTTTTAGTGAAAAAGTTCAGGCATATTTTGCGGGATTGGGCCTTCCAGTGAGTTTGGTTGCCGGTGGTTCGATGCACTTGAGAGACAAGGAAAAAGCAGCAGCCAGAATTGTCAGGAATGGTGGCGCTTGGTTTGCATCTATGTCACTTGGCAATGGGTTTAGTTCGCTTGACGAAAATATTCAACTTTCTATAATGAATGGGATAATGGGCATGTTTGGTTTATATGCGCTTATTACAGGTGAAATGCAAAGAAGAAGCCCAGCCAGAGATGATGGAGCCAGCAGTGGCTCATTAGAAAGTAGACTCAAAAGTTAGCGTGAGGTGCATTAGAATGGAGCAAGAAACAAAAGAAATGATTGTGGCATTGACGGAAAAGGCAGCAAGCAAAGTAAAGTTATTGCTTGAGAAGGAAAATAAGAAAGATTATGGCTTAAGGGTTGGAGTAACTCCAGGAGGCTGCTCAAGCTATATGTATGATATAGGGATAGAGAAAGAGCCAAAGCAGGAAGACATTGTAATTGAAGAAAAAGGAGTCAAAATATTCATAAATCCTGAAAGCATTGCCTTCATGAAAGGCTCGACAGTGGATTATTTAGACTCATTAACTAATGCGGGCTTTAAAATAAACAATCCAAACGTCAAGACAAGCTGCGGCTGCGGGCATAGCGTTGGATAGAATTTTTATTTTTGATAATATTTATTAATGCTTGATTTTTTCTATTATGCAATATGGGTAAAATCAATGTAAAAATATTTGTTGACAGGGAAAACAGGAATAAGGCAATAGAATTTGATAATAACGCAACAGTTTCAAACTTATTAAAAAAACTGGATATAAACCCTGTTACCGTCATAGTTTCAAGAAACAATGATATGATTTTAGAGGATGAAAAGATAAAAAATAATGATGAAATAAGGATTTTGAGTGTTATTTCCGGTGGCTGAATAAGTTTAGCTGACAATGATAAAGAAATCATGATGTTCATAAATATTGTTAGGCGGAGGAAGGTCATCATCAACTATGTCAAAACTAAGCAGGTAGCTTCCGGGTGGAGTTTCATTTGGTATTGTAAGCCTTATTTCCCTTGTTTCTGAAGCGTTAGGGGCTAACATATACACTTGATTCTGCGCAAACTGGAACCAGCTTGGATTGTCTATGCTAAATAATGCGTTGTCTGGTCCTGATATAGGCACAAATCTCAGCTTATAATAAAGCGAAACATCTTTATCATTTGCTATTGATGTATCTAAGATGACAGATTCGCCTATTTGAATGGGTATTTCAGATGTTGGAAATAATACGATCCTAGAAGAAGGTTCTTCTGTTGAAGATTGAGGAGGTTGTGATATTAACTCCAAACAGGCTCCGTTGCTGCATCCATTCGGGCAAGCGTGATCCTCACCATTAACAACTTTGTATGCATTGCAGTATTGCTCGAAAACTCCGTATGAAGTGCAGTAGTCTTGAATATCAATTTCGCCTTGAATCGAAGATTTGGCTGCCCCGCTTGTTGTATAATTTAATCCCCCATCTGAATCTGTGCAGGAGCGCAATGCCAGGGGAATGTATGGAAATTCGATTTGGTTTCCCTGATAAGGAAATCTGCCTGACGCATAAAATCTGCTTTCTGAAAAGCCGACTCCCATCAAAGCGGCATATACCCATAGTGAGCAAGTCGGGCATGTTGAGCCTCCTGCAAGATCAGAAGACACATCTGCTAGAATAGTGAATGTTTTTTGTGTATTTTGTGTATTTGATGGCACACTCACGTCCATATTGAATGTCACAGCGCCATGTGGGCCTGCCAGGGAATAGCCATCCGGCAAAGTGGCTGCTGAAGCAACAGCATTGGATGTGCTGTCATCAATTACCCTTATATTAGTCAGATGAGGATTGGCAGTTCCCCTGAATTCAAAAGACATATTTCTGATATTAAATGATTCAGTGGACCAGGCCGATACTCTAAATAATCTTACATTCAAAGTTCCCGGGTCATGATATGTATTACCAAATCCGTATCCTACCACATTTACGCCTACACTTATAGGATTAATCGGTGCCACTTGTCCAGAGCTTGGATACCTTTCCAGATAAGCAACCACAACTTCGTCATAGCCATTTGTGTCTGCCCCATAGACATATACTCTGATAAACTTTCCGTTGCTGAACCAGTCAGTTGTTATAACGCTAATTACTTCGTTATAATAGCCCTCATATCTAGTTTGAGTGTTAACAAACACTGTGTTGCCATTAATTTCTGTTTTGACCCAGTCTGGATTGTTTTGATATCCTGCTTCGGAATCTTTTATCCACTTGTAGTCGCTGAAGGCGGAAGCATAAATTCCACTTACTCCATTGCTATAACCAGCGCTTAAATAGTAGCCGTCACTATCATAATATCCCCAACTATTATCAAATTCAAGGCTGCCAATTTCATTTTCTATCAAATTTTGCGTGAAAAAGTTGTTGTCAACAACCTTGAATTTGCCCGTTTGAATTTGCCATGAATTTGGAATTTCTCCAATTTCCCCAAAATCTACAAGATGCTCCCCTAACAAGGTTGGCGTGAACTTTCCGTCATAATTTAAGTAGCAGCTAAACTGCCTGTAGCAGTTGTTATCAGAGCATTCCTTACAGTTAACATCACCTATTCTATTTACAAGTATACTTTCATAAGTTCTATCTGGCTTGACTATCCTCAGATTAATGTCTTCATCAGCTTCTCTCAAAATGTCCTGAGTTGAGGAAGCTGAAACATACGGGTAAACACTATTGCCTTGTCGCACAATCTCTCCGTTTGGAGACACCCAAATTTGAGTTGTTATAATGCTTCCCGGCGCTATAGGCTCAGGAGGAAGCTCAACGCTTCTGTAAAGATAAGTTTGTATCATCCACTGGTTGCACGGCCCTCCCTGGTATGTGCAGCCGCATCTCCATGCCCCAGCATATTTCTTGCAGGAGTATGCAACAATGTAATTCTCTCCTGGGGTGATGTCAACAGTATTTATGCCTAAAAAAGCCTCGGCCCTGTCTTTTATCCAGTTGCTGCCCGATACTCTTTGATCAAGAAACTCAAAAAGGCGCCAGCCGCCGTTTGTATAATAATGGCCGTACCTGTAAACATAGCCTCCTTCCTGCTCTACAGCTACTCCCAAACGAAAGCCTCTTTGCTCGGGCTCAATGTTAAATACATTCTGGTTCAGGAAAAATATTTGCGTGTCGTTATTGTAAACATCGTATGGAACACCATAGCCATCATAATAGCCGCCGGCTCTGCCGACTGGCACGCTTGGAGAGCCTGGCTCAGGAGGCAGTGCGCTTTCGCAGCCGAACAGAAACATTGAAAAAATGCAGAAAAAGAGAAGCTGTTTGTTCATTGTAGTAACTTTAAAATGGGAGTATATAAAGTTTTTGATAAATTATGATGTCTTGCCTGCAACTATGTAAACAAGTGGAACTCTTTGTAGTTGCGGATAAATTATCTCCATTGCCTCTGGGTTTGCTGTTGGTGTTTCATAGGTTATGAAGCTTCCATAACTTGTGTAGCCATATGCAATGTTTGTTTTTCCGTCAGGAGTTCTTAGATTTAAATTTCCTGTGTAAGTAATGTGTAATATACTCTCCACAGAAGTGATATACCCCGTTATATCAGTTGCTTGCAATGTTTCAACTGAATCTTTGGCATTTTCGTCTCTTCCATCGTCAGGAGTTTTTATAATAAAGTCTATTTTGTTACTTGTTTCATTTTTTAGATGGATTTCTGCACCATAAGATGTGGTTATTGGTATATAATCCCCTGATGTTTCTAAAAATCCGCCTCCATCCAAGTCTACCCTTATATCAAAATCATTAGATAGTATGCTTGATGCATTGTACACTCTGAAGTCAGTGCCGCCAATTTTTAAAGTTGCCAAGGGACTTGAGTCAGTATAAACTTGTTCAATAATATTTCCACTTCCCAAATTTCTGAACTTAAGCACAGGGTTATCGGCAGTTACTTTGTCAGCGCCTTTATATTGCAATGCATATGTTTTTCTATCGCCTCTTAATCTGCTACTATCTGTAACTATCAAGTAATCGTCTTTGGATATTATTCGATTTTCTACATTTATAAATTCTCTAGCTGGTAGCTCTCCAAAGAACAAAGATGAGTTGCCTGCTGATCCTGCAATCGGAACATTAACTTTATTCCCATCTCCATCTACAAACTCAAGTACATACTTATTTAGTCCGTTGGATAAAATTTTGATATTCTGTACTGCAGTATTTGATAAACCATCATACTTAAAATCCCAGTTCTGTGTGAACAATGCTTGGGGTTCTGCACTTGTGCCGCCTTCTGCTTTAATCGTATCGCTCAACTTACCGCCTGCAGGGACAAAGAAACCGTCATCTGCAGTCATGTTTATATGTATTCTGTTCATTTTAAATATTAAGTCATTATAATAACCTTCTATTATAACATGAGCTTCGTCTATATCATTATCGTCAGCTTTAAGTGTGCTTGTTGAATCTACATCGGTTACGTTTGTATCTTTTAATTCTATTTTATCTATACCTAGAAAGAAAGTTGCACTATGAATGCCACCTGCATAATCTTGGTATAATATATTTGTGACACCAATTGTTGTGCCGTCTGCCAGCTTGTCTGTATCGCCATCCTTCAGCTTTCTTGTTGTTTGGCCGTTAACAATAAACTGCGCTTCATCAGAATCAACAAAATTAGGAGTCACCTCATAATCCTTGCCGTTAAACACATAACTTTTTGTTTGCTTTTCTAACAAAGTATCCTGGAATGAATCGCCAATTAAAATTAATATGGCACTATTTGGAGATTCTAATGCCCTCTTTGCAATTCTTATTTTATATTTTTTGGCAAACATTGTAATATCAACGTCCTCAAAGTCATTCAAATTGTATCCTGTTGAAGAAGGATTACCAAAAGAGTCGTATATACCGGACTCAAAAGGTGTTGTAAATTCAAGCAAATATCTTCCTATCTCTCTTCCTGATTTGAAATATAGGAAATCTGCTGTTACATCATTGTCATTTTCAGTATATCTAACATATCCTGTATCTAATCCATTTTCTGTTCCACGTCCCAATAAGTAAAGGTATTGATTATAGGTTGATGTTACCCTGTTATTTGTGACGCTGCCAGATGAAAGAGCCCTTAAGTTGCTTTTATCTATGTATGTGGTGATATTCCTTAATGTTTCTCTATTAATTCCAGCTGTTAAATCTTCACTTAATTCCAGATGATTATTAGAAGATTCTATGAGAAACTTTTCCCCTGTCGGTGTGCTGGGCTTATTAGGATACCTCTCCATGTAAGCAGCAACAACTTCATCATAGCCAATTGTATTAATTCCGTAGATGTCAACCGTGATTCTTTTTCCTTTAGCGAACCAAATTGTGGTAATTTGGTTGTAAACCTCTTTAGAATAGTCGCTTTGGAATGTATTGGTGTAAACATAAACTATGTTGCCATTTATTTCTTTCTTTTCATACAATTCGTTATTTGCATAATTCTTTTCGTCATAATCCAACCAGCTGTAGTCGCTATAAACATAGGAATAAATTCCGCTCTCTCCGTTACTGTAGCCTGAGTTTAAAGTATAGCCATCGCTGTCATACCACCCATTTGAATACTGGTAAGTTGCACTTCCAATGTTATTTTCAATCAATCCTTCTGAAAAAAAGGAAGCTTCAACAACCTTAAACTTTCCGGTTTCAACTCTTATATTATTAGAAGTACTTCCACTCCAAGCAAAGTCAAGTATGTACTCTCCAATCGAAGAAGTGGTGTAAGTTCCTCCGAAGGACGCATAGCAGCTAAACTGCCTGTAGCAATCGTTATCATTACATTCCTTACAGCTAACATCGCCGAACTTTTCAAGCTGGACATTCTCCTGAGTGCCATCAGGCTTTGAGACAAGCATATAAACATTGTCTACATTTTCAAGTACATCCTTTGTGGATTGAAACGAAAGGTACAGGTTTACATTTTCGTTTTGCTTTACTAACTGTCCATTAGGCAAGGCATATATTACAGTATCAATAATGCTTCCAGGAGGCACTGGCTCAGGAGGCAACTCAACATTTCTATAAAGAAAAGTTTGTATCATCCACTGGTTGCATGGGCCTCCCTGATATGTGCAGCCGCATCTCCATGCCCCATCATATTTCTTGCAGGAGTATGCAACAATGTAATTCTCTCCTGGAGTTATCTCGGTCTTGCCAATATTCAAATAAGTTTTAGCTTCGCCCCTAATCCAATTACTGCTGGAAACAACTTGCTGGGGAAATTCAAATAAAAGCCAACCGCCGTTTGTGTAGTAATATCCATATTTGTAAACAAAGCCGCCATCATGGATTACTGATACGCCAAGATTGATGTCTTTCTGGTCTGGGTCTAGGTTGAAAACATTTTCACTCAAAAACATAATCTGCTGATTTTTATCATACACATCATAAGGTACACCATAGCCTTCATAATAGCCGCCGGCTCTGCCGACTGGGACTATAGGGTTTCCAGGCTCAGGAGGCAATTCCGAGCAGGAAACCAGAAGTAAAGATAGAATAGAGAATAAAAAAACACCAATTTTCCTCATTTTCGATTGTATATGATATTACTGGCTATTCCTGGAATGGCTATTATTTAAACATTTTCTTTTTCCTCATCAGTTCGAAAAGCACAATGGCACCAATAATCAAAAAGAACAGCACGATTATGACGATTTTGCCTGCAGCGCAGACATCGCTGGAAAACAGCTTTTTGGAAAGCTCTATTTCGACTGCTGCCGCAGCCAGCAGCACAAGATAAGAGATGATTAACAGGATAAATGCGTCCTTTACAACTATCCTGAAGTTCTTGCCTCCTATCTTTTCCCTCATAAAAGCATGCGACAGCACTCCCCCGGATATTGCTGCAATAAGATAGCCTGCAGTTTCTGGTATGGTGTGAAAAAACATTATGCCGAGGTTGCACAATATATAGGAATAAACGGTCAGAAAATCAATTCCGGGAAGGCTGCTCCTGACAACTCTTGCCAATGCCGAAGCAAAGGCAGAAGCGTTCAGGATTATCAAAAACATTGCCCCTGAGCCGTAAAAAAGCGAAAGCGCAAAGGAAATGACCATGACATACAAATTGTTTCTCAAAAGCCTCTCTGCCTGCTTCAGGCTGCTGCCGGTTTCAGGCGGGGGCGGGAGCTTCCTGCCTTCCTGCGCTTGGGGAGCTTGCTGCGCTTCAATATTATAAAGCTGCTGCTCTGAAAAGACCAGTCCGGGTTTTATAAGCGCAATCACAAACAGCACTATGAACACCCCTATAAAGAAATAAACAAAAAAATCTATTATGTGCTCGTGCTTCTGGAAAAAGCTCAAATTTTCCTTTGATTCTATCCTTTCCTCAATGTCAAACAATTTGTTTATTGCTGGAACTATAAGTATGACAGTAAAAAGCAGGGTTGAAATTCCTATGAAATTTGGAGTAGACCTGAAGATAAAAAGAGAAGTTGCAAAAGACACAAGCGTGAAAAAAGCTCCCAAAAAAAGAGAATAAACGGGCCTTTTATCCACCCAGTCCGCCTTGAAAAACTCTTCTAGTACCATTTTCCAATCTCCCTGAATGCCTGGTCTATGTCCTGCTCTTTCCAATTATTTTTCAATAACACTTGTTTTATGTAATCCTGGCTGTAGCCGCTCCTCAGGCAGCTCGAAATGTAGTTTTTGAGGTTCACAATGTTAGAATTGACCAAAGGCCTATTTTGCACGCTTATGTTAAAACTCTTTTCCTTTGCTTTGCCTCTGTTGATATATAAAAAAACAGCTAATCCGGACAGAAAGGAAACAAGCACAAAATTAAGCGCCAAAGACGAGATGAGCAAAATGCTGCTTTTGCCATAATATGCAGAGCTTTGTACATCTGACTGTGGCTGGTTTGCTTCTGCGGCTGCGCTGGAGGAAGTTTCCTGGCCTGAAGAATCTCCGTTTGACAAAGCCTGCACGCCAGAGTCTGATAAAGCATTTTGCATTTCAGGCTGCGGATTATCAGCCTGAGGCTGTGTAGCAACTTGCTGTGATGACTGGTTGTTTTGCTGAGTCTGTGTAGCAGCCTGCTGGGACTGGTTAGTGCATGGGGTGCAGGAGCCTCCGCAGTCAATGCCAATCTCATTTTGATTTTTCCAGCCGTCAGTGCATGAAGGCGAGGAGCATCTTCCATTTGGGTTGCAGTAGCTGCTCTGGCAATCGGCATTGCCAAGGCACAATTTCTGGTTGGCGCATTTGGTGCAGGAGCCTCCGCAGTCTACATCAGTTTCGTTCTGGTTTTTTAGGCTATCTGAGCAGGTTGCTGAAGCAGCGCTGGCATTTGATTGGGAATTATTGATTGTAGAGGAGCCGGAGTCTACGCCGCCGCCAGGTGCGGGCGGGGATTCAGGAGGGGGAGGGGGAGGCGCAGCAGCAAGATTTGACAAAGCTAAAAAAACCATGAAGAAAATTAGCGGAATTTTTAGTGCAATCATGTATCTGCCTCTTTTTGATTGCTAATCGGCAGCGCCTTATATAAACTTTTTTGTTGGGCAATGCATAAATATTTAAAAATTAGCTAAGATTACTGTACAAAATGAACTGCTGCAGCGAAAAGCCGATAATTGCATTATATTCCGGGGAAAAACTCTGTAAAAATCATTTTGCAGAATATTTTGAAGGCAAGGTATTTAAAACAATAAGGCAGTTTGAATTGCTGGATAAAGAAGAAAATCTTGGAGTCGCTTTATCAGGCGGAAAGGATTCGTTGACAGTTTTGCACATCCTGAATAAATTATCAAAGGAAAATCCAAAAATAAAGATAAATGCAATTGCAATTGATGAAGGCATACATGGATACAGAGATAAAACATTGGAAAAAGCGAAAGAATTCTGTGAAAAAAATAAAATTAAATTAAATATTTTCTCCTACAATGAAGAATTTGGACTTACTCTTGATGAGATGCTAAAAATTCTTGATGTCAGGCCATGCAGCATATGCGGAATTTTCAGGAGGTATTTGCTGAACAAAAAGTCAAAGGAATTAAATTTTACAAAGCTTGCAACAGGCCACAACCTTGACGATGAATCCCAATCAATCCTGATGAACCAGCTGAAAAACAACATTGAGGCAAGCGCAAGGCTTGGCCCAAAAGTTGGCATTGTTCATGATGAAAAATTTGTTCAAAGAATCAAGCCATTGTACTTGTGCACTGAAAAAGAAGCCACAACTTATGCTTTTGTAAACGGGCTGCTTGACGATTTTAATGAATGCCAGAATGTTGCACAATCTTTCAGGGCAAAAGTAGGGGACATGCTGAATGAATTGGAGAATAAGCTTCCGGGCACAAAGTACTCGATTGTCAACTCATTCTTGCAGATTTTACCACTCTTAAGGGAAAAATTTAAAAAGGGCAGTATAAGAATTTGTGCTAAATGCAGCGAGCCAAGCTCAAATGATGTTTGCAATGCCTGCGTTTACATTGAAAAATTAAGGAGTAAAATGATAGTTGAATAATATGGGAACACTTGACAAATTGACAAGAAGGGGATTTTTAGCTGGTAGTGCAATATATTTAACATATGAGGCTTTGAAGCCTTTAGCTGCAGAAGCTTCGCATTTATGGTACTGCCCGTCCCATGAATGCCAGTACATTGTCCAACATAAACAACCCGATTTTGAGCCAGAAATTAGCGAGCTGGAAAGAAAACTGCAGGGCACTTTTGTTAAAACGTTCATTGGTGAATTAAATACAATTTATGGCAAAAGCGATATGCTTGTCGAGGCAATGGTTACAAAAGAAGGATATGCAGCGGCTTATTTTGTTTACAGCATAGCCAGCAATGAAAAAACCCGGCTTAGGATGGCAGTTGTGCCACGAGAAGGCGAGCTTCCTGTTGTTTATGATTACCGGCATAATTCTTCAAAGAATGCTGGGGATTTGAATAGTTTCTGGAAAAACCCTAAAAACATCAAGTCAAAGCAGATGGATGATGGTTATGTGTACTTAGACCAGATTGAGGGACTTTTCAAAAAACGCTATCCTGAATACAACAAGGAGCCTCCGAAAAGAAAACCAATGCCGATTATAAGAGGAGAGCTTTTGGTTAAAAAATAACAATATATTTATAGTATTAAAATATCCCGTTTCTGAACATCTCGGAGGTGGATTTAAAATGCATACATTGCCAAAGTTGCCTTATGAGTATGATGCGCTTGAGCCTTATATTGACGCTCAGACAATGACTATTCATCACACAAAGCATCATCAGGCATATATCGACAAGCTTAATGGCGCTGTGAAAGGCACGAATTTTGAAACAATGAACGTTGATGAAATTCTTAAAAAAATAAACGATGTGCCTGAAAATATAAGAATGGCTGTTAGAAACCATGGCGGAGGCCATTCTAATCATTCATTCTTTTGGCAAATAATGGCGCCAAATGCAGGCGGCGATCCCCATGGAAATGTAGGAGATGCCATTAAACATACATTTGGAGGCTTTGACAAGTTCAGGGAAGAATTCACGAATGCAGGCCTGAACAGGTTCGGCTCAGGATGGGCGTGGCTTGTTGCTGAGCATGGAAAACTAAGCGTCATAAGCACAGCAAACCAGGACTCGCCTCTAATGGAGAACAAAGTTCCAATTTTGGGAGTTGACGTTTGGGAGCATGCATATTACCTCAAATACCAAAACAAAAGAGCAGACTACCTAAGCGCATGGTGGAACGTTGTAAACTGGCATAAAGTTGAGGAACTGTTCAAAAAAAGCTAAAAAATAAATATAAGTGCCTTTATTATAACAGGTATGGCGCAAGATTTAGAAAGCGAAGTTAAAAATTCTAATGTTTTAAGCGATAAAGAATTAATGAATTGTAGAGGATACTTATTGAGGCTATATTATGACTCATTAAATCGTGTACCTATGCCTCAAGAAAAAAGAGAAAAATACCAAAGAATCCTTGATGGTTTAAATTTGCCCCAAAAACTGTATTTTTTAAGGGAATATT
>JACPMU010000073.1 GCA_016185865.1 Candidatus Woesearchaeota archaeon
AAAATGATGAAGCCATCTTGGCAACCCTGCCTTACTTATCAAACGCTTAACTTTATTTACTAACTTTTTTTCTTTTTCCATGGTGGGGCTGTACTCCCCACCCCCAGCAGCCTAACGGCCGCTGTGGTTAAATATTTTTAGATTTTGAACGCTGCCTATCAAAAAGTGGTAACTACTAATTAACAATTCTTCAAACACCAAAAATATAAATAATTCAAAATAAACAGCATAATTATGCACTTCAAAAACCGTCATGAAGCTGGTATCAAATTAGCTGAACGATTAAAAAAGTACAAAGACAACAAAGAAGTTATTGTACTGGCAATTCCAAGAGGAGGCGTTGAAATCGGCTATGAGATTGCCAAATTCCTGAATGTTAAATTAGATATAATAGTAACCAAAAAAATAGGGCTGCGGGGTGATGAGGAGTTTGCAATCGGCTCTGTAGGCCCTGATAAAAAAGTTGCGCTTAATGAAGAGACGATGAGGATTTATAATGTGCACGAAGACTACATCAAGGAAAAAACAAGGGAAATTGGAAAAGAGATAGAAAGAATGTATAGGGCTTACAGGGGCAGATATGAATTGCCAAATATTAAAAACAAGATTGTAATATTGACAGACGATGGGATTGCAACAGGATTTACAGCAAGAGCGGCAATAACCTATATCAAATCGCAAAATCCGAAAAAACTGGTCTTGGCTGTGCCTGTTGCGCCTTCAGGCTTTGCAGGTGAAATAAAAAAGGAAGTTGAGCTTGTATGCCTTCACTCAACAAATTTATTTTCCTCAATAAGCCAGTTTTACAGTGATTTTCCGCAGTTGACAGATGAGGAAGTAAAAAAATATCTCAAAGAAACAAGCAAATAAAGTCAGACTTCCTTATAAACAATATCATGCTGCCTTACAGGCTCATTCACTTTCATGCCGATTGACTGGCCGGGCTCTGCAACCTGAATCTTGTCCTGCTCTATCTGCATCGAGCTTACTTTCTGCCTGAAATCAGTTGTGTGACCTTTTATGTGTAGTTCATCTCCAACCTTGATGCTGCCGTCTGTAACCTCGATCACAGCAACCCCTATTTTGGTAAAATAGTGGCTTACTTTTCCAACCTGCATTTCTTCCATTATTGCCCCAAGAAGCATTGAAATTTAAGAGTATTTAAGTTTTGCGGTGATTTTATTGGTGAGGCTGAAGCAACCTTTGCTGCTCAATTACATAATCATAGAATCCCCTAACTTCTGCTTTAGTTAGTCTAGAGCTATGCCTAAAGCTGACATTTCTAAAGTCACTATCTCTTCTTGAGAAGATTAACACATAATCCCACCTAGGGTCATTCCGCTGAAACGTTGGATTATTAGCGATAGTCCTAAGATTAAAATAACAAATATCAAAGTATTTATACCGTGCTGAATTATGCCCTACAGTTCCTTTAGCGGGAAAATCGCTTCTCAAAAGATAAGTGGTTTCACTCTGATACCTGTCCTTTTTTCCTCTTGGATCAAAAGAAATTCTCAAGCCGTTAAGTCTGGAATAAGGCAATTGTATGGATTTTTCTGTGTAGTAGCCGCTCAGCAGCTTTCCGACTAGAGTTAGTGCTTCCGTATGCGGGATGCCAGAGATAAACCTGAGCAGTATGCCATTTTCAGCTCGTGTAATATCAATTTGATCTATTTTACCCGCAGCTTCAGCAACTTCTTGGCGCAATACTATTAATTCTAACAAAGTGCTACCTCATTAATCATAAAAACTTCTCAGTCGCAGCAACCAAACTCTTGACATGCTCAACAGATTTCTGGAAAGCGGCTTTTTCCTCTGCATTTAATTTCAATTCAATCACTTTCTCGACTCCTTTTCTCCCCAGTTTCACAGGAACTCCGACAAAATATCCATTAACATCATATTCAGAGTTGCAGTAGGCAGCGCATGGCAGTATTCTTTTCTTGTCTTTCAAAATCGCTTCGACCATTTCTGCAACAGCAGCGCCAGGGGCGTAAAATGCAGAGCCTGTTTTCAGCAGGTTGACAATCTCTTCCCCTCCCTTTCTTGTCCTCTCTGCAAGCTCATGTATTTTTTCTTCAGGCAGCAACTCTGTTATCGGAATCCCGTTTACAGTTGAGTACCTTGGCAAAGGCACCATTGAATCACCATGGCCACCTAGCACAATGGCATCAACGTCCTCAACAGAGACTTCAAGCTCTTTTGCAATAAAAGTCCTAAAGCGAGTTGAATCAAGAATGCCTGCCATGCCCAAAACCCTGTGATGCGGAAATTTGCTCACTTTTGAAGCAGCGAAAACCATTGCATCCAATGGGTTTGTAACAACTATTAAAATGCAATTTGGAGAGTATTTTGCAACATTTTGGGTTACTTCCTTGACAATTTTTGTGTTGATTGATATCAGGTCATCCCTTGACATGCCAGGCTTCCTTGGCACTCCTGATGTTATGACCACAATGTCAGAATTCTTAGTTTCCTCATAATTATTTGTTCCTTTAACATCAACATCAAATCCCTCAACAGGAGCTGCTTCAAGCAAATCAAGAGACTTGCCCTGCGGCATTCCCTCAACAATGTCCAGCAATACAACATCCCCAAGCTCTTTAGAGGCAATCCAGTGCGCTGTTGTAGCTCCAACATTTCCCGCACCTATGATGCTTATTTTCGGGCGCATTTTTTAATGGATTTTTTGGTGGTTTTTAAATTATTTGTTTATGGGTAAAATCATAACCTTTAAATATTGATTTGCTGTTCCAAGGCTGTAATTGGGGGTAGGTTGAAATGAAAGCAATTTATGCTGTATTGATTATATCATTGTTTGTATTGTCAGCTTGTGCTGCTAATCAGCAGGTTGCAACTGCGCAACCATCAAAGGATACAGTTACAGCTCAAAAGACAATTCAGCAAACTGTGCCTATTAAAAAGCAGGTAAGCATACTGGGAAAAGACGGATTTAACCCAAGACAGGTATCAATCAGCGCAGGCTCCTCAGTCACCTGGGTCAACAATGACAATATTGAATTAACATTGACTATTTTCAAAGACGGAAGCTTTTACAGGAACAGCGATATTATAGCTCCAGGCCAAAAGTTCGAATTGACATTTCAAGAAAAAGGAACATACGAGTACTGGAGCGTTGCTTATGATGTTAAAGGTTATATTACAGTAAATTAGCTATTTATTTTTCTTCTTATTTTCAACTTTGACCATTAAATCTTCGTTGCCAATCGGGCAGATAAATTCGTTTTCATTGACATAAGTATAGGCAGAATAGACAGCGGTAACCCCTTCGCTAACCCCAGTAATAGCCTGCTTGAAAACTGTGTCGCATACATCGCCTGCTGCAAAAAAGCCCGGAATGTTTGTTTTGGATTCCCTGTCAATCATTATTTCGCCTTTTTCATTTGTTTTCACTCCAATATCTTTTGCGAGCTGCGACAATGCAATATGCCCGATTGCAACAAAAACAGCGTCTAGCTTTAAAGTTGCGCTTCCATTAACCTGCTTATCCAGCACAATGCCATTGACTATTTTATCCCCAATTATTTGCCTGCTGTTAACATTTGTTATTACTTCAATTTTTGTATTTTTAGCAACCCTGTCATTGTTAATTGGCTCTCCCCTTAGCTTATCGCCTCTTACAATTACATAAACTTTGCTAGCATATTGCGACATAAGCAATGCTTCTTTTGCAGCGCTATCTCCTCCTCCAATAACTGCAGCAACCTTTCCTTTGTAGATAGCGCCATCGCACAAAGCGCAGTAATGCACGCCTTTGTTTGCAAATTCTTTTTCGCCCGGAATATTGAGTTTTCTCCATTCAGTGCCTGTTGCAAAAATAATTGTCTTGCTTTCATAAGTTTTGTTTTCATTTGTTTCAACAAAAAAGCAGCCGTGCTCAAGCCTTATCTTTGTTACTTTTTCCTCTGCTTTTTCAATTTTGTAGTCCTCTGCATGCTTTCTTAAATTGTCTGCCAGCTCCTGCCCCGTGAGCCTTATAAATCCGGGATAGTTTTCAACAACATCTGTCAATGCAATTGTGCCTCCTATGTTGTCGCCTATCATTAATGTTTTCATATTCAGCCTGCCGGCATACATGGCAGCCCCTAATCCGGCGCAACCAGCTCCTATAATGATTGTGTCATACGTATTATTCGGCATTTTAATATAAAGAATTCATGTTGTTTTTAAATATTTTGTTTAAGGATTAAAAATTTTAGATTTTTTCATTAAACATTTTGTGATGTTTTTTATAGATGTGAATTTTATGTTTTATTGCCGTTTTCCTATATTTCCTAATGCATTCATTTAATTAAATTTTTAAAAAACAATAATAAAATTACTTCCTAACAACACCTGTTTCAACCGCTGCTTTCCCAACAGCTTCTGCAATTTTCAGGACTACATTTTTGTCAAGTGTGTATGGCAAGATGTTGTCTTTTGTCGGATTGACACAATTAGCCAGCGCATGGGCAGCAGCTATCTTCATCTCGTTGTTTATCGTAGTTGCCTTTGCATCAAGTGCTCCCCTGAATACTCCCGGAAACGCAAGCGAATTGTTTATTTGGTTTGGAAAATCGCTCCTGCCGGTGCCGACAACAGCAGCAGCTTTCATTGCCTCATCCGGCATTATTTCTGGCACAGGATTTGCCATCGCAAACACTATTGCGTCCTTGTTCATTTTTTTCAAGTCATCTGCATTAAGCAGGCTGCCTGTTGAAACCCCTACAAAGGCATCTGCTCCCTGCAGCGCATCTTTCAATGTGCCTTTTCTCTTGGTTCTGTTTGTGACTTTGGACAGTTGTATTTTGAATTCATTCAAGTCAGCTCTTCCATCATAAATGATGCCCTTGCTGTCGCAAACAACAATCTCCTTCACTGAAGTGCATATGTTTTTGTCAATTCCAAGGCAAAGCAAGAGCTTTGTGACAGCAGTTCCTGCCGCACCTGCTCCGTTAATCACAACTTTCAGGTTTTCTATATTCTTATTTACAGCCTTTGCAGCATTTATCAAAGCAGCCAGAATGACTATTGCTGTTCCGTGCTGGTCATCATGCATCAATGGAATTCCAA